>JAWODE010000147.1:0-32280 GCA_046483455.1 Candidatus Hydrogenedentota bacterium
CCTTGCACGCCTACCGCGAAGCAAAAATACACCTGGCAAATAACACCCAACGCGCCGCCCCGGTTGCCGCACCCGCAACCGATGAACGGTAAGTGGCAGGACATGAAACTCAATATGGCGACGACATCTACGAACACCACCGGTGTTCCACTCACGGAAGCCGCGATTCTGGATTGGCTCCGCGAGGAGGACCCCGCGCGCTTGGAAGAATTGTGGACTCGGGCTGATGCCGTGCGCAAAGAACACGTTGGGGACGAGGTGCATCTCAGAGGATTGCTTGAAATCTCGAACTACTGCATCCGCCGCTGTGGTTATTGTGGTTTGCGCACCGACAACCGCCGTCTCGAACGCTATCGGATGACCGAGTCCGAAATTATGGCCTGCGCAGCCAAGGCGGTCGGCTACGGGTACGGCACCGTGGTCATGCAATCGGGCGAAGATTACGGCATTGAAATGGACTGGCTCGCCAAGATCATCCGGCGCATCAAGACGGAAACCCCGCTTGCCGTCACATTAAGCATGGGCGAAAGGCCCGCCGAAGATCTCGAAGCATGGCGTGAAGCAGGGGCCAATCGCTATCTCCTCCGTTTCGAAACCTCGAACCGCAACCTGTACCGCATGATCCACCCCGACGCCCGGGGCAAGATATCCGACCGCATGGCAATCCTCGAACGGCTGCGCAAACTCGGTTACGAAACCGGCAGCGGCGTAATGATAGGCCTTCCCGGCCAAGATTACTCGAGCCTCGCCCATGATATCCACACCTTTCGGACCCTCGATCTGGACATGGTCGGCGTCGGACCGTATATTGGACATCCGGAAACACCCTTGGGCAAAGGGGAATGGAGCGCACGCCTCCCGGAAGGCGCCCAAGTCCCGAATACGGAGCTAATGACGTACAAGGTGGTAGCATTAACGCGCATCGTTTGTCCGGAAGCGAATATTCCAAGCACAACAGCGCTGGCTACCCTGAACCGTACGGACGGCCGCGAATTGGGTTTGGCGCGGGGAGCAAATGTTATCATGCCAAACATCACCCCCCTCCATTACCGCAGCCGCTATGAAATCTATCCCGCCAAAGTCTGCGTCGAAGAAAGTTCCCCGGCATTTTACGAAGGGATACAGGACCGCATTCGGTCTGTAGGACGTAGACCGGGAGAAGGGCAGGGAGACCGTATCCGCCGCAATACATAACGCACGTTGATTCTGCCGGATGCAGGAGGAGTACGCACTACGTATGGGCCGGTCTAGGGCGAAATACGAACTCGGGCATTCACACCTCGAACGACTGGTTCATTACTATCATTTTCTGGGCGAGCGCGCCGACATGGATAAAGAAGCTACGGTGTCCAGCCGGCAACTCGCCGAACTTCTCACCATGGATGATACGCAGGTGCGTAAGGACTTGGCCGCGATCGGAGTCCGGGGAGTTCCCCGCATCGGATACAACACCGTCGAAGTCATGGAAGCCATTCGCGAGGTTCTGGGATTCGACAAGATTTACAAGGCGATCCTGGTTGGCGCCGGGCACCTTGGCGGAGCGCTTGCCGCATACCGGGGTTTTATGAAATATGGCCTGCGCATCGTAGGGGTATTCGACAACGACCCCGCGCGGATTGGCACCACCATCGGCGGCCACTTCGTCTACGATACAAAAGAACTCGAGACCGTCATTATGCGGAATGAGGCGCGCCTCGCCATTCTGGCCGTTCCCGCGGAAGCCTGCCAGGCCCTCGCCGATCGTCTCGTACGCGCGGGCATCTCGGGCATCTGGAACTTCGGACCAACGACCCTCACCGTACCTCCCCACGTAGTCGTTCGCCACGAACACATTGTTGTAGGTCTCGCCGAGCTGGCCTATCACCTTCAACACAACCGCAGCGAAAACACAATCGCCGCTCAAGAAAAGGAATAGCGGCCATTGACTCTCGACTTGACCTCAATGATCACATAGATTGTCGCCGGTTTCGAGGGACCCGTCAAGATAGGCTGAAACGGTTTCCTCGGGCGATACAGGGGGCGCCCCGACAATAACTTGGATTCCCTGTTGAGAGAATAGTCCTTGCGCGCGTCGGCCCATGCCGCCCGCGATAATGACGTCCGCTCCTTGTTCATGCAACCATCGCGGAAGCACCCCCGGCTCGTGATCCGGCGCTTCAAGATACTGCGTGTCCAAAATCTTCTTACTCGACGGATCAACCTCGACTATCGCAAATTGTTTACAGTGCCCAAAATGAGCCGCAAGCTTTCCATTAACCGTTGGGATGGCAAATTTCATGTTCAGGTTCCTTTGTCATTTAGGGTATTCTTCTTAAAGACGTTCAGCGTCCTTCTTCAAACAAGGCACGGAAGTAGCAAATGAGACTTTCACGGAAGAGAGCGTCCCTCCTTTCAAGAGGCGTTATCCCTCAAGAAAGTAGCCAAATTCGCGGGGATTCGCCAATAAAAAGGTTACTCACTTGTGCACGGTTGCCGCCGCAACAAACAAAAACGCTTCAGTCTATTTGCACCAACTCAACGCTCTTTCCCGCGAGTTTAGCATGTTTTATCTCCCAAAACGCACTGAAGTTCTCTACGAAATACCCCTGTAACTCCGTAATATTCTCAATGCCCGACACAATGGGGCAGATGCGCGTCTGCCGGTTTATGTGCTCAAAATTGGGGCTCATTCGCTTCGCAACTAGGAAGTCTACATCAGGCCCCAGAAGCGCCACCACCGACTGCCTCTTTTTGCGTGAGCCGTGTACATTCCCTTCGTCGATTTCTTTAGATGGATTCGCGATTTCCCTTTCCAGACGTGCTTCACCCCCTTCGGATATCTTGTACACTTGAAACTTGTCTGAGTCGCCAAAATGGGTCGGACTTACTGCGACGCCGTCATTTGTTCCAATAGCATAAATCAAATCAGACATGCCTTTCTCCCAACTGGATACTAAGTCAATAGCGGTTGAATCACGGCAAAAAATGCTTTGGCCGTCTCGCTCTCCGCAAAAGATTTGACGAAAGGCTTCCCACTGTCACCCGATGCGACAATCTCCGGGTCAAGTGGAATACGTCCCAGAAATGGCACCCCCATTTCCGAGGCAAGGTTTTCCGCACCGCCCGTCTTGAACAAGTCAATTTCTTTTCCACAATGCGGGCAAATCAACCCGCTCATGTTCTCGATAATGCCCGCAACAGGAAGGTTGAGATTGCCACAAAACGAAATGCTCCGGCGCACATCCGCCACGGCAACCTCTTGTGGTGTGCTCACCACAAGAGCGGAAGCCCCTTCGCCCGCCATTTGCGCAACGGACAACGGTTCATCACCGGTTCCCGGCGGGCAATCGATAACCAGGTAGTCTAAGGGACCCCAGGCAACATCCTTAAGAAACTGTTGAATAACCTTGTACTTCAAAGGACCGCGCCAGATGACCGCATCCTTCGCGCTGTTCAGCAACAGTCCGATAGACACCACCGCCAGATTCTCCATCACTTGAATTGGCGCAATGGCCCCGGAGCTGTCCGGCCCCAGGCGTTTCCCTTCCAAAGCAAGGATTTTGGGAATGCTTGGCCCATGCAGGTCTACATCCAACAGCCCAACTCTTTTTCCCGCCAACGCCAAAGCCATAGCCAAATTGGCCGCCACCGTACTCTTTCCCACACCGCCCTTGCCGGAAAGCACGAGCAGTTTCTTCGTTATCTGTCCCATGCGCGTCAGCAGCTCTGTTTCTTCTTGTTGTCGCCGCGAAGCCGCGGCTGCAGGGGTATCTGAGTTCTCTTCCTTCATGGTGAAACGCCTTCCTTTGAATATTCCCGTTATAAGACAGAGGCGCGATGTTGTTTTGCCAATAATTTGAGACGCCGGACATGCCGCTCGAAAATCGTGAGGGCGGTCTCGAGGTAATGGAGCTGTGTCTTCAATCCGCTTATCTCGGCTTGTGGTTCAGACGCGGGAGACCTCACCGGCCAACCATTCGCTCCCGCAAATCCGTTGGCGGGATCGTCGGGATTCGCCGGGAGCTTCAGGGCACAGAACCCCCTCCCCCGCCACTCATAGGGCCGCGGCCACGCGGCCCCGCACCATCAAAGCCAGGCGTGACAAAATCCTCCGTCTATGTTGCCTATCCAGTCTTTCCATTGAACACAAATCTTGTCTTCATCGTTTTTTTCTTCTCGCATTTGTAAGGACTTCTCGAAAGAAATTATGAGGCGCCCCTGATTCATCCCTCTCATGGGGAAAAACCAAACTCGGCGGCAAGTTTACCCGTCGCCTCGATTAACCGTGCGAGATAGTCGTCGCCGAGGTCAATCACATTTCCACCGCGCACAAAGAGCAAGTTGTTTGTGGCAACAATCACCTGATACTGCTCCGCCATCGTGAGCAAACCCTGGTGAATGTACTCGCAATTTTCCAGATCTTGGCCCGTCTCCGGACTATCTAGGAGCATTACAGTCTCACTACGGTGCGATTGGCGCCTCAAACTGTCGAGAACGCCCTTGCCATGAGACAGAAACATAGACCGAACACCTTGAATCATCTCTTCGCGCGTGGAAAACCCCTCTCCCACGAGCGGATTAAGGGTTTCCGTGGTGATGTATTTTGTTTCGTCGTCGCTGGTTTTCGAGATTTCACAAAAAGAACACGACGCAAGAGCTTTCAGTACCGTCGACTTCCCCGAGCCGTTTGGGCCAATCAATACATTGTACCCAGGCTCAAAACGAAGGCGGGCATCGTCAGCTTCCAATTTGCGGATTCTCGATACGTGGTTTACACAGAATTTGACGCTTTGGATCATCTGAAACGGTTTTTGATGGTATTCCCCGGACTTAAACAGGGCTCCTAGGGGACCTCTTTTCCAAAAGGAGGACGCAAGGGGCATGCCAAAACGGGAAAACCTTTGCGTTTGCCCTTTATCTGGCGGTTATACGCCCTTTTCGGAAAGAATCGCACGCGCAAATCGGCCCCCGGCACGATACAGCTCGCCCACCCAATCATGCGTTATGCAATATTGTTTCGCCGGCCGCGGCCGTCCGTGTCTGGCGCACTAATCCCGAGAGCCCGGATTTTGCGGTACAGCGTGCTTACATTAATTCCAAGATCTTGGGCAACTTGCTTGCGGTTTCCATTACGTCGGCGCAAGGCTTCCTCGATAAGAAAGCGTTCCATGGCCTCGAGGCTCATAGGACGGGCCTCCTCATGCTCAACGTGGGAGGCGGATGCCCGCAATTCCGGCGGAAGGTGATTCAGCTCTATCAACCCGCCCCGGCACAGCACGAAGGCCTGCTCGATGATATTCTCGAGTTCTCGCACATTGCCGGGATAATCGTATTCCATAAGACGGGCCATAACGTTATCGGAAACGCCGGCAATACCCTTCCCCTGCAACTGGTTATATTTGGCGATGAGCCTGTTCACCAGCAGAGGGATGTCTTCGCGCCGCTGCTTCAGCTCGGGCAGCTTCAAATAAACAACCCGAATGCGGTAATACAAGTCATCACGAAATTTCCCTGCCCGAACAAGCGCTTTAAGGTCCTGATTGGTGGCCGCAACGACGCGCACGTCCACAGGAGTACTTTTGACGCCCCCTAGAGGCTCGATGCGGCGTTCCTGCAGAACTCGCAACAAGCGTACCTGCATGGCGGGCGATATATCGCCGACTTCATCGAGAAAGATGGTGCCGCCATTGGCCAGCTCGAAACGCCCCGGTTTGTCGCGCTTTGCGTCCGTAAAAGCTCCGGCTTTATGACCGAACAGCTCGCTTTCCAGCAACGTGTCAGGCAAAGCAGCACAATTGACCGCCACAAAAGGCTTCTCTTTGCGGGGCGAAAGATTATGGATGGCGCGTGCAAATAATTCCTTGCCGGTCCCACTCGCTCCCTCGATAAGCACCGTGCTGCTACTGGCGGAAATTTGCGGCAAAATCTCGAAAAGCCGCAACATCACGGGACTGCGCCCAACGATGTCCTCGAACGTGTAGCGATTCTCCAATTTTTTCTGAAGCTGTTCAATCTGCCGCAGGTCCTGAAATGTTTCAACTCCCCCTATGATCGCCCCCGTTTCATTTTGAAGCAAAGCGGTAGAGATGCGTATTGGAATACGTTCTCCTTCGTAATTTACGATGTGGGCCATCGCATTCACCACGGGTCTTCCTTCGGCCATGGTTCGCCTGAGGGCACAATTCGACTCACAGATACTGGCATGAAACACATCGCAACACGGATTTCCGATAGCTTGCTCCCGCGATACTCCAGTAATATGCTCGGCCGCGCTGTTAAACGACGTAATCCGCCATTCTCGATCAACCGTAAACACACCTTCGTTGATCGAATCGAGAATGGTGCATTCGCGTTCTGTTGCCTGATTCGATATAGTCATATCCGCCTCTTCAAAGAAAGCTAGCACATATTCACGCAAAATGCAATCTTATCAGCAGGCAAAAACATTAATTTTGCACGATTATTGAACGAATTCGCTCCCCCTTGCCCCTCAGAACTCGTTGGAATTACAGAAGTTAGTACAAAATGCCGGCTTGGCACAGTTTTTGATACATTCTTAATGGAATGAAAGTCGCAATACCAGAGTGGCAAGGCCGGGTTTCTCCCGTTTTCGACGTGGCGGCTCAACTACTGATAGCCCAAGTTGAAAACGGCCAAGTGAACGAACAGTACACAATTGGGTTAAACACGAGAGACCTTCACGCGCGAGCGCGGCAAGTGGCCGAGTTGGGGATCGACGTGCTGATATGCGGCGCAATATCGTGGCCCCTCGAACTTGCGCTTGTCAACGCCGGCGTGGAGGTTGTCCCCCAGACCTGCGGGGATGTCCAGCACGTCCTCGCAACGTTTCTGGCGGGCCAGCTCGGCCAGAATGCGTTTCTCATGCCCGGCTGCTGCGGTCGGCGCCGCCGTTTTCGCGCACAGCGCCGTCGTGGTCGGCCGGTATGAGAGGTGCCCGGTATCTTGACATGCATAGTGCTAACTAACACAAGCCCATGAAAAAGGAGGTTGTTATGCCCCGAGGAGATGGAACAGGACCGCCGAGAGGCGGGCGTGGGCAAGGCCGGGGGCAGGGACGCGGACAAGGGCGCGGTAGAATGGGCGGCCCTTTTGCGGCCGGACCCGGCGGACAGTGTGTGTGTCCGAAATGTGGCCAGACAGCGCCACACAGCGTTAGCCAGCCCTGCAACCAACAAACTTGTCCTAACTGCGGCACACCAATGACACGTGCTTAGATACAAGTGAAAACATGCAAACAAGCGGCTTAAACCGCTAGAAGAAAGGAGATTGATTATGCCAGGTGGAGATGGAACAGGCCCGGCTGGAATGGGCCCAATGACGGGCCGCGCAGCAGGATATTGCGCGGGATATGCAGCGCCAGGCTTTGCAAACCCGGTTCCCGGACGTGGCTTCTGGGGTTGGGGCCGCGGTGGCGGCTGGGGCCGTGGTGGCGGCGGCTGGGGCCGGCGTAACTGGTTCTACGCAACCGGCCTGACGGGCTGGCAACGCGCCGGCTATGGGTACCCGATGGGAGGCACCACACCGTACGCAGCCCCCTACGCAACGCCATACGCCCCCCCTGTTTCTCAGGAGCAGGAAGTGGACATGCTCAAAGGCCAAGCCGAATACTTCGAGGACGCCCTGGCCGGGATAAAAAAGCGTCTCGAAGAACTCGAAAGCAAAGCCAAAGAAACCTGATCCTCACCCGAAACGGAGGGCCGAAGCGTTTTGCGCTCGGCCCTCCCTACACGGGAAGAAAGGATGGTACGATGCCCCTCTTCAAGTATCGGTGTACCAAATGCGGAAATATCATTGAGGTCCTCGAAAAAGTTAACGCCCAAGGTCGGCACACGTGCGAGAAGTGCGGCAACCGTCGCATGGAGAAAATGATGTCGGCATTCAGCGTTGGTGCCGGGAATCAAGGCGGTACAGGAAGTTCCTGTCCGACGGGGACCTGTCCGCTATCGTAACACGACGTTCCGCGGGTATTAACTCGGGCCTGCACTTTATAAAGCCTGCAGTAGCTCACATGTCTGAAATCAGGGGTAGGTAGTAGCGGTTTTTTGTGCAAGCTCTAAACGCATCTCAGAATTTTCAAAGAAAAACATTGGGAAAGCACAAACCTTACTTACTTGAGGAGAGATCGTTTATGGGACGAGGAATGGGCCGCGGTCGCGGTATGGGCCGGGGCAGAAAACGCCGAATGGGCATGGGAAGCGGACGGTCGAGGTGGACAGCTCCACCGTCTGGCTTCGTGGGCGCAAATCGACCACCCCTGCAACCGGATAATAGTTTCTCAACACACGCTCCAAACAAAACGAGCGCTTTTCCAGCTGAAAAGAGTGAACAAACGGAAGGAACAAGAGAAGAAATGGGAGAAGTTAAGGAAGGTACGCAACGGTCGGGCTGGGTTGCAAATTTGAATGCGCGTCATTGTATTCTATGTGGCATATGCCAGACCGTTTGCCCCGTCGAGGCAATATCCATAGGTAGAAGTGTAATGATTAATCAGGACATTTGCACCGGGTGCGGCGAGTGCGTGGCAGCGTGTCCTCAAGACGCGTTATCGTTAAAGAAACGCTAGTCCCCGGCGACTTCAGCCTGGGGATAAATCCAACCAGAAAGGGCCGGTATCTATGAAACATGTCGATATCCTTGTTATCGGGGGCAGTGCGGCAGGTCTAACCGCCGCGATTACCGCGAGACGACACTATCCGGAGAAACAGACGTTTATCCTCCGCAAAGAGGAGCAAGTGCTGATTCCTTGTGGCATTCCATATATCTTCGGCACGGTGGGAAGCCCCGAGAAAAACTTAATACCTGACAAGGTACTGGCCCAAAACCAGGTAGACCTTCTTGTTGATGAAGCTACCGAGATCGACCGTGACAAAAACTGCGTTATTACCGCAAACGGGGAATCCGTCGGCTACGACCGCTTGGTTCTGGCCACGGGATCATTGCCGGCCATGCCGCCTATACCCGGCTTCGAACTCGAGAATGTGTTTCCAATATATAAAGATGTCGCCCATCTCCACCAAATGCAAGAAGCACTACAAGGCATATCTGATCTCGTCATCGTCGGCGGCGGGTTCATCGGCGTCGAATTCGCGGATGAATGCAAGAAAAGCCTCGGAGCAAACGTATCTATCGTTGAAATGCTTCCCCACTGCTTGATGCTGGCGTACGACGAAGAATTTTGTGTCCACGCCGAAAATCTGCTCCGCGAAAGAGATATTGAGCCTGTTACAAACACACGGGTTAAACGGATTGTTGGCACGGATTCCGTGGAAGGCGTCGAACTCGAAGACGGCAACACCATCCCGGCCCAAGCGGTGATTTTGGGCATCGGCGCCGCGGCAAACGTCACGCTTGCTGAACAGGCCGGACTCCAAATCGGCCCCACGGGCGGCATCGGTGTAGACCGCACTATGCGGACATCTGACGAACATATCTACGCCTGCGGGGATTGCGCGGAAAAAGTCTCTTTCTTTGGCGGCCGGCCATCGGGTCTCAAGCTGGCTTCCATAGCAACCGCCGAGGCGCGCATCGCCGCCGCCAACCTCTTCGGCACACGGCGAGAAAGCATTGGTACGGTAGGCGTCTGGTCAACGGCCATCGGCGAAACGGCCTTCGCCACCGCCGGCCTTACCGAGAGGCTTGCCAAACGGCACGGCTACTACCACGTGGTCGGTACCGCGGAAGCCCCCAATCGCCATCCGGGCGGAATGCCGGGCGCGCATAATATGAAAGTAAAACTCGTATTCGAGAAACGCACGGGGATAATCCTTGGCGGCCAGGTCATGGGCGATAGTGCCGCGGGCGAGGTCATTAACGCTATCAGTGCGTGCATTCAGCAACGTATGACCGCGGAAGATGTTGCGATGTTTCAAACGGGAACACATCCCGCACTCACGGCCTCTCCGGTTTCCTACCAATTCGTAAATGCCGCCGAGGCTGCAATTGCGGCCCTGCGCGAAACCAGCAGCTAAGACGGGGAGAAGACAATGTGCACGATATTGATCATAGATGACGACGCCGATTTTCGCGATGCCTGCAAGTTGATCCTTGAATCGGCCGGGTTCGCCGTTGCCGAAGCTGACGACCCCGAAGAAGGCTTAAAGAAGGTCGAGGCCGAAAATCCCGACCTTGTGATTCTCGATGTGCTCATGCCGCGCGAATATGAGGGTTTCGAGGTGGCCCGCCGCATTCGCGAAGAACTCGGGATGCACGACGTGCCGATCCTTATGCTGAGCGCGGTCCATGATGTGAAAAAAACACCCTATCGCTTTGAACCCAGTCAACCCTATTTGCCCGTTCAAGCATTTCTGGATAAGCCTGTTGCGCCGGAAACGCTGCTGCGGAAAGTCCAGGATATGCTGGGCACACACCGGCACGAACCGGAAGAGCCGCTGTAAAGACCACCCAAAAACAGTTTTGGCGTCACAAAGACAATGTCATGATTTCACATGGACAAACCGACACCGGCCGTGCATTCGACTTCGGCAAACGCGCCCAGGATTACGACCGGTGGTACACAACCCCCGAGGGGCAGGCGCACGACCGCGTACAGAAAGCGGACGTGCGCCACTTTCTCGGCCCGGCAACTTCGGGAATGCGCCTGCTCGACATAGGCTGCGGGACGGGGCATTGGAGCGGTTTCTTCGCCTCACTCGGGTATAACGTCGCAGGGGTAGATGTCGCCCCGGAAATGATTCAGGTGGCGCACAATCGCACTATGCCCGGCGTCGCTACTCAGGTAGCCGATGCACGTTTCTTGCCGTTTCAAGATGCATCGTTCGATGTGGCAGCCACCATGACGGTTCTCGAATTTCTTCCCGAACCCGCCACGGCGCTTCGAGAAATGGCGCGTTGTATAAAAATGCGGGGCCGTATGCTGATAGGGTGCCTGAACCGCTTTGCTTCTATCAATCAACAGCGTTTGGCCGAAGGCCGCGAACCCTATATATCAGGGCAACTCTTTTCGCCGGACGAACTTGCCGCATTGCTTCGGCCTTTCGGAAAGGTCCGAATGATAGCCTCAGAACCCGGAAACGGAAGAAATGAGACCGCTTCCAAGGCATTTAGGAAGGCCGGACCGTCTCGAACAGAATTGACTGGCCCCCTTATTATCGCGGAGGTGCAACGGTGATCATCCAGGCAGAGATCAGTCTTTATCCCTTGCGCGCGCAAAAAATCAGTCCGGTACTCGACGACTTTCTGAGCCATTTGCGAGCCCATGAACTCACTATTGAACCCGGCGCCATGAGCACCCATATTACAGGCGAGACCGATGAAGTGTTTTCGGCGCTGAATACAGCATTTGCGGCGGTGCTCAACGAGAATCAGGCGGTGCTGATCGTCAAAGTTTCGAACGCATGTCCGACGGAGCATCAACAATGATGAAATCTACACAGAAAGCCACCTACTCGCCAACAAACACATTGACCCCGGAAGCCCTTGCATGGCGAGACAAGCGTCTCGCTCGAATCCGGCGTTGGGAAACCACCAACAAATACAAACCGTTTATTGACGAAGGGACCATCCAGGCAACGCTGGACCACAATAAGAGCCCTTCCAAAGAAGCGGTCTACGATATCATCGCCAAAGCACGCGCAAACGCGACTACAGGAGCCATGCTTAGTCCCGACGAAGTGGCCTCCCTCACGGCAGTCACGGACCCGGAAATCTGGGAGGCCATTTTTGAGACGGCCTATTGGATAAAGAAAACGGTTTATGGCAACCGCATTGTGCTTTTCGCGCCGCTATATGTATCAAGCCCCTGTGTGAACAACTGCCTGTACTGCGGGTTCCGGGACAGCAACCGCGCCGTCACCAAACGCACCCTCAGTTCTGAGGAACTGGATGAAGAACTCCGTGCCCTCGTTAATGCAGGCCACAAACGCCTTATCATGGTCTACGGCGAAAGCCCGGAAAACGATTATACGTACATTTGCGATACGATCGCCGCCGCGTACCGGTTCAAAGATGGGCCGGGAGAAATCCGCCGTGCCAATATCAACGCCGCTCCATTGTTCGTGAACGAATACCGCGACGTACGCTCTGTCGGCATTGGGACCTACCAGGTATTTCAGGAAACTTATCACCGGCCAACCTATGCATACGTTCACCCGAAAGGGACACTGAAAGCAGAATACGATTGGCGCGCTTTTGCACTGCACCGCGCCCAGGAAGCCGAAATTGACGACGTGGCCATCGGGGTCCTTTTCGGTTTGTACGACTGGCGCTTTGAACTCCTGGGGCTTCTGGAACATGCCATGTCGCTCGAGCGGGAATTTGGAGTCGGCCCGCACACAATCTCGTATCCCCGCCTGGAACCGGCGGAAGGCACGCCCTTCGCCAGCCATTCTCCGTGGCTCGTCAGCGACGAAGATTTCAAAAAGATCGTAGCCATTATCCGTTTGATGTGTCCATACACAGGGTCCATATTAACCGCACGCGAAGGCCCTGATCTTCGGCGAGAAGTAATGCGGAAAGGCGGCGTATCGCAAATGGACGCCGGGTCGCGAATCGCCGTCGGAGGATATGCTCAAATGAACCGGGACCATCAACCCGGCCGCCAACAATTCTTTTTGGCGGACAGACGCAGTCTGGATGCTTTCATTCTGGACCTTTGTCGCGAAGGTTACCTCCCCTCTTTCTGCACGGCGGGCTACCGGGAAGGGCGAACCGGCGCCAATTTCATGCCCCTCGCCAAACATGCAACCGTCAACAACTTCTGCATCGCCAACGGCATACTCACGTTTCAAGAATATCTCACGGATTATGCTTCCGAAGCAGTCAAGCAATTGGGTCGCGAAACCATCATTCCGGAATTTCTGGCATGGTTGGACGAACACGCCCCCGCGCTTGCACCGAAGGTCCGGACAAACCTCGAGCGTATGGAGCGCGAAGAAATCCGCGATTTGCATTTTTGACCATGATCAAACCATCGACAAAAGAAGCCATCATTTCCGAGTGTCGGCGTCTATGCGACACCTTTGGACTCGCGCAGGTCTACCTGGCCGAAGCCATCGGCCCGCGCCGCCACTATCTGGCCGGTTACGGGCAACCTTCCCTCGACAAACCGGAACAGCTTCGGCTGTCAGACAGAATAGCGGTCCTTTGGCATGGTACTATATCGCCTGAAATACGCGGTATCATTAGGCGGAAGTTCCGCTCGCTCACAGACCTTGTCGAGCATGAACTATCGCTACGTGAACCAAGTCACTCGGGTATGCGTCATGCATCACAACCAAAAGGAAACAGGAATATGCACGCCGACCCCCTTACCCCTTACGGCAACCGTCCTATGGTCACGCCCATTGTCAACGCGGTGAATTATGAATATGCTTCATTTGAAGTCTTGCGGCAGATCACCGATGGCGAGATTGACGGATACACGTATCACCGGGACGATAACCCGACGGTCCGGGAGGTCGAACACAAAATCGCGGCGCTGGAAGAGGCGGAAGACTGCATCGTGTGTACTTCGGGCATGGCCGCGTGCACGATGACCTTTTTGACCTATTTGCACACCGGCGACCATATGATCATCTTTCATGATACCTATGGCGCAAATTACAAAGTCTGCCTTATTCTGGAACAACTTGGTGTCGACATAACGTGGGTGGATGCCAGCGATGCCGGTCAAATCGAGGACCATCTCAAACCCAACACCCGCATGATCTTTCTCGAAACCCCCAGCAATCCGCTCTGCAAAATCATCGATTTAGAGCACATACGGCGCGCCGCCGACACGGTAGGCGCCATGATGGTCGTCGATAACACCTTTGCGACGCCTTACCACCAGCACCCGCTCAAATACGGCGCGGACTTGGTTATCCATAGCGCCACAAAAGGACTCGGCGGACATAACGACATCATGGCCGGTGCGATTGCCGGTTCCAAGGAACATTACAATGAATTGTGGTTCACGCGCCAAGCTATTGGAACAACGCTCGATGCTTATAGCGCATTTCTCCTGAGCCGCGGCCTGAAAACATTTGAATTGCGGGCCGCCACCGTAGCCGAAACCGCTCAGAAAGTCGCCGAGGCTCTTGCACCGCATGCCAAAATATCCCGACTGTCCTATCCGGGACTCCCCAGTCATCCCGGCCACGAAATCGCCCAAAAACAGATGTTTCGCGGCTTCGGCGGCCTCATGGCCTTCGATATAGGCGATTGCCAGGACGATGCCAAGGAATTCATTAAGCACCTCAAGGTCATTTATCACGCCGTTAGTTTGGGCGCTACCGAATCCCTTATCTGCATCCCTTATCTGACGACGATGCTATATCTCCCGCCGGAAAGACGGACCACATTCGGTGTGAAGGAAAACACCGTCCGCCTCAGCATCGGGATCGAGCCAGCAGAGCGGATTCTGGAAGATATCGACCAGGCATTGGCTGCCGTTTAAATACCAAGGAGGCAATAATGTCCCGAATCGTAGTTCTCGTAGAGAATACAGCTTCCGGACAAGGATTCGTGGCAGAACATGGACTCGCATTCTGGCTCGAGCATAATGGACACCGGATTCTATTCGATACCGGTCAAGGATGTGCCCTGCAGAACAACGCCCGCCTTCTCGACATCGGTCTCGAGACAGCGGACGCCATCGTGCTAAGCCACGGGCATTACGATCACACCGGCGGCCTCGCGGATGCACTCGACGTTGCCAACCCTCCGGCGGTTTTTCTGCACCCCGCGGCTCTCGCGCCAAAATATACGAAACGAGCCGACGGCTCCGCTCGATATATCGGCATACCCAACCTCGACGAAGCGGCCCTACGTGAGAAAACTCAGTTGGTTTGGACCAAGGCGCCTACCGAAGTATCTCCAGGCATTCATATAACGGGCCCCGTTCCCCGCCAAACGGATTTTGAAGACGTGGGCGGCTCGTTCTTCGCGGATTCAGAATGCCGCGAACCCGACACGATGCCCGACGATCAAGCCTTGTATCTCGATACCGCGGAAGGAACGACGGTCATCCTGGGCTGCGCCCACGCGGGCGTTATCAACACACTGCGCTACGTTCAGCAATTAACCCAAAACAGACCTGTTCACACGGTAATAGGCGGCACGCACCTTGTTTCGGCAAGCCCCGAACGCATGGATAAAACCGTTGAAGAGCTCACCGGCCTCGGCATCCAGCGCCTGATGCCTTGTCACTGCACAGGCTTTCCTGCAATGGCGCGTTTATGGCACGAATTCCCACAGGAATATGTACCTTGTACTGTGGGGACAACAATAAACTTGGACATGCACCCCGCGGAATCCACGGCACAAAACACGGAGCAACAGCAATGAATCACCCAAACGAATCGGCCACCACCAGCCCAACGCCTTTTCTGAACGCGTTTTCAGAAAGCGCCGTTTCCAAAGCAATTCTTGAAGGCTACCACGAAAAATTCGGGAAAGCCCTGA
Organism: Candidatus Hydrogenedentota bacterium; assembly: GCA_046483455.1. Lineage (GTDB taxonomy): Bacteria > Hydrogenedentota > Hydrogenedentia > Hydrogenedentales > SLHB01 > UBA2224. The sequence goes on from JAWODE010000147.1 coordinate 15,403, forward strand.
TTAGCGATGTCATAATTGTCGGAGCAGGTCCCGCGGGATTGGTAGCGGCATGGCATCTTGCGCGTGCCGGTTACCAGGTAGTCCTCCTCGAAAAGCGACTCAGCCCCGGCGGCGGAATTTGGGGCGGCAGCATGGGAATGAACGAAATCGTTGTGGAAGAAGCGGCTTGCGAAATCCTCGAGGAAATCGGCGTTAGATATTCTCGACGCGAAGACCTCTTTTCGGCCGACGCCGCTGAATTGGCCTGCGCCTTATGTCTAAAGGCGCTGAACGCAGGCGCCATATACCTCAACCTTATAACCGCCGAAGACATTTGCGCGCATGAAGGACAGGTCACCGGTATCGCCGCGAACCGCTCCCTTCTTGTGAACCAACTCCCCATCGACCCCATCGTTTTCAAATCGCGCGCCGTCATTGACGCGACCGGCCACGAAGCCGTTCTGGTGAACTGCCTCTACCGCCGGGGCCTTGTCGAAAACGCCACCGGCGGTCTTCCGGGCGAAAACGTCATGGACGCTCCCCAGGGAGAGGAATTCGTCATAAACCATGTCGCGGAAGTATACCCAAATCTGTGGATCACGGGAATGAGTGTCTGCACAACGTTGGGGGGACCCCGAATGGGCCCCATTTTCGGGGGAATGTTGCTCTCGGGGGCACAGGTGGCTTCCCAAGTGGACGAGGCGCTAAAAACCCGCAAAAAAGAACCATGACTGAACTGAACGATGCAGATAGCTGGTTGTCTTCCGAAGCAACATCGTGCCTGACCGAAATAGGTTTGCGACCGGGGCAGACCGTGCTCGATTTCGGATGCGGTAAAGGCCGTTACAGTATCCCCGCGGCGCAGGTGATAGGTGAACACGGTAAACTCTACGCCGCGGACAAGAACCCCGCTACGCTGGAGACAATACATCTCTGGGCTTCAACCATGGGAATCGGCCACATTGACACGCTAGACACCCATGGCAAAGTTTATACGCCCTTAAAAAAGAACTCCGTTGACGCAGCGTTGCTCCACGATGTCCTGCACTTGATTGGATGGAAGGAAAAAGCGGGACGAACCATTCGAAAAAGCACCTATCGAGACCGTGAATCGCTTCTCCAGGAAATGTATCGAATCTTAAAATGCAACGGCATTCTGTCTGTTTTTTGCCCCCACCTTGCAACACACACGGACGTTACTTCGGAATACGCCATCATCCGAGAAATCATGAATGCAGGCTTCCGCCTTGAAAGAGAAATGTACCGGGAGATTATCCACGATGATCGCCTGCAGCAGAGTCATCTCTGCCGCTTTTCGAAGAAATGCTCCAGCGCCGAAAATGAAGAACCTTTTGCTTTCTCCTATGACGCCCCCTTGTTCCAAAAAGCGCTGAGAAACGACGGACACCATTTCGGCGAGGTACTTGTGCTCGCAAACCTCGTAGAACCTGGAATGACAGTTCTCGAACTTGGCGCCAACCGCGGCGTTACGACCGTTGCGCTTGCCAGGGCCACCGGTTTAGAAGGACAAGTCCACGCCTTTGAACCCGTTCCCGAATACTATGCGGCGCTCGTACAAAATCTACAACGAAACAGAATAGAGAACACCCAAGTTCATCAATTCGCCGTTACCGACAAAGAAAGTGTCTCTTCCTACTATAAGCACGGGGAAGGCAGTGGAATCGTACACGCGCATGAGGCTGAGACTATCCTCGTCGGAACCACTTCTCTCGACCACTTTGTAAAGACAGAAGATGTCGGCCAAGTTGACGTTATCAACATGGATTGCGAAGGAGCCGAATTGCTTGCGCTTCAAGGGGCAACGAACACGTTGCAAAAGCATGCCCCGCGAATATTTTGTGAGATTCATCATGAGTATCTTTCACGCATAGGTCAATCGGTCGGCGATATCGTGACCTTCCTGCATGCGCTCGATTTTCGCGCCATGCCGATCCGTGTCGAAGCACTCGGCGAACACGTTGGGTTCGAGGACTGCACCCACATCTACGCAGCAAAAGACGAGCCCCTCCCGGACATCAAGTCCTTATTTCGTTGGCGCCGAGAAGGAATTTGAAAAACTATGGTCTATATAGACGAACAACGCTGTATCGGATGTGGCACCTGTGTTTCAGTGTGCCCGTCAGGTTTCGAGTTGATAGAAGGAAAAGCCAAGGTAAAAGACGAGACGGCGGATTGCATACAAGACGCGGTGATAGCATGCCCGCGAGGCGCTATCACGACATGAGTTCGAGTCTCATGCTATCCGATTCGCTTGCGAAATAAGGAGGATAAAAAATGGAAAAGCCTCTGCTTCGGAGTTGTGAAGCCTGCGGCAAAGAAATAAGCCGCCATAGCGCTTTTTGCCGCCATTGCGGCCACCCTCAGAAACTGCCTCTTATTATGTGGCTATTGGTGCTTTTTCTGCTTATGATGGTGGCGTTCTATCTCGCGTTTTGCATCTATTGCATGCTAAACGTGCAAGGATTACGGGTCATGCAACAAGCACTTGCGGACTCGGCCTATGGCACTCAACACAGCATGTCTCATGCCACGGTTCATGTTTTCCCCCTTCCCTGTGTCGGACCAATCGTTGCGGTGTGTCGAAACCGGCTTTCAGGAAACGCTTCAATTGCTCCACCGTCGCTCGACAGGCCAAAGGATTAAGGTGATGTTATGAAATACGTGTTTGGACCTGTTCCCTCCCGGCGGCTTGGCCGGTCACTGGGCGTAGACCTCGTCCCCTTTAAGACGTGCAGCTACGACTGCATCTACTGCCAATTGGGACGAACAACCAACAAGACCACGGAAAGGCGTGAATGGGTTCCCATTGACGATGTCCTCGAGGAGATCAAGGACAAAATCGCTTCGAAACCCGACTACATAACGCTAAGCGGGTCCGGCGAACCCACGCTATCCACACGTCTGGGAGACCTTATCGAAGGAATACACACTATCACCAACACCCCGGTAGCCGTGCTTACCAATGGCTCTCTCCTCTGGCAAAAAACCCTTCGTGAAGAACTGGCGGGCGCACAACTTATCGTGCCTTCCCTGGACGCGGGCGATGGACACATGTTCGACTCCGTAAACCGGCCCCATCCCGACATATCGTTCGAGCACCTGATCGAGGGGCTGGTTGCCGTAGGCGGCGAGTTCTCAGGAACCATTTGGCTCGAAGTCTTTATTCTGGGAGGCTACACAGCCGGCGCGGCCGAAATCGAAAAGATTAACAGGTGGGTAAAACAGATCAAACCGGACCGTGTGCAAATCAACACGGTAACCCGCCCTCCTGCTGAAGACTTCGCGGTCGCGGTAGAGCGGCCAAAGCTCGAATTTCTCGCGTCATTATTCGAGCCGAAAGCGGAGGTCATCGCGGATTTCCTCAGTGTTCATGCACAAGCGGATTTTTCCGCCACGCGTGAAACCGTTCTTCAATTACTGGAACGTCGCCCCTGCTCGTTGGACGATATTGCCGAAGGACTCGGGATTCACCGAAACGAAGCCGTCAAGTATGTCGAGGAACTGCTTGCTATGCAACAAATAGAAACCGTCAAATCCGGAGAGCGGATCTACTATCGCATATCACAAGCCCGTCCCCCGACGGCCGACATTTTGGATCAGTGATCGATGAAGGGGAACGATCATGACAGAAAATAAACCGCCGATTATTGAAATCAAAGATCTCCATGTTGCGTTCAAAACGCCGCTTGGGCGGTCCGTGACCGCCGTCGACGGGCTCGATCTGTCCGTCAAACAGGGCGAAGTCGTTGGTTTCATCGGGCCCAACGGCGCGGGCAAAACGACCACCATCAAGGTGCTCATGGGATTCATCAAGCCTGACGAGGGAGACGTGCGTGTTTTCGGCGAAGCCGCGGGCTCTACCGAAGCACGGCGCCGCATCGGCTACCTCCCTGAAGTGGCCGTCTACTATCCCTTCCTGACCGCCCGCGAAGCACTCCGCCTCTACGCAAAACTTGCCGGCATACCACGAGACGGCCGCGAACAGGTCATCACCGAATTGATCCAGAAAGTCGGTTTAGCCGGCCGGGACCGTGAACGGCTCAGCGGCTACTCGAAAGGCATGCTGCAACGAGTAGGGATTGCGCAAGCCATCATGGGCGATCCGGAAGCCCTTATCCTCGATGAAGTGACATCCGGTCTCGATCCCGTGGCCCGGCACGATGTCCGCGCAATCCTTATGGATTTCAAAACGCAAGGCAAAACGGTCTTTTTCTCCTCCCACGAACTGACTGAAGTGACCTTGTTATGTGACCGTATCATCCTGCTCGATGAAGGTAACGTTATCGAAGAAAACGAACTCGCCCATCTCTTGGCCTCGTCGAAATCCGTAGTTATACGAGTGCAACAAGACGGTTCCCCGGCCACAGTGCCCGATAGCATTATCGTGCGCACCGCCGGAGCAACCGAGCAGGCCTATGCCGCGGATAGTTGGGAAAGCGCGGAGGCTTTCCGCAATCAGTTGGAAGCCGAAGGCGCGAACATTCTCGATGTGAAAGAGGAACCGCCCTCGCTGGAAGACTATTTCGTTCGAAAACTCGGCCACAAAACAACCTGATTGGTTTAGCAAGGCAAAGCACTGGTTTAGGGAGAACGACAATGGAAAGATTGCTCGGCATCGCGCAGGTAACTATCCTCGAATCGGTCCGGCGAAAAGACCCCTACGTTGTGCTCATCCTCGGTTTCGCCATTGTACTCGGGGCTGGTTTGTTCAACCAGTTCGGCATCGAAGGACTCGAGAAATTCGTCAAAGACGTCGCCTTAACCGTCACCAACGTCCTCTGTATCGTCATCTGCGTCGTAGCGGCAGCGCGCCAGCTTCCGGTTGAAATCGCCAACCGCACCCTTTACCCGCTACTGGCTAAACCGGTCGGCCGAACAACCATCTTCCTGGGCAAATATGTGGGCGTCGGACTGATGAGTTCCGCTGTCGTGGTGCTTTTCTGGGTGGAATTGCAAATTCTTTTCATGATGTTCGGAGTTTCGTCGGGAGCCATTTTTTTCCAGGCCATGTACCTACGGATACTCTCGATGTGGCTGATCGCCGCGGTGGTGGTGACGCTATCCCTGTTCCTTACGCATGGTGCGAACGTGACGGTTTCCTTATTGCTTTGCCTGGCCATGAGCACCTTTGCAAATACCATCCTGGCAATACACAGCGAACTGCAGGGAGCCGCACGCTGGCTTGCCGAAGGACTCTACTGGGTCGTTCCCCATTTGGAACTTTTCGATCTTTCAAAAAAAGTCATTCATGAATGGCCGTCCATTCCTGCCTGGGCCCTCGTCGCGTTAACGGCCTATGCGGTCCTCTACGCGGCCTTGTTTATCGCCCTTGGGTCCTGGCGTTTTCGGCGCACCGCCTTATAGGGCGCCAAAAAAATGCAGGAGGCTGATTATGTGGTCAAAATTGTTTCCTTTGGTATTGATTCCCGGCTTTGCCCTCTGCGGGCTTCTTGTTCGATTCCACGATGCCCGGATTGAAGAAGTGCGCGCCCAATTCACCACCGAGGAAATGCAAGCCGCAAAGGAATCCATCGCCCTCAGCTTGATGGGCCAAATCCAGTTTACCGCACACAGTCTTATTTGGATGAAAACCCTTGAATACCTTCACTACGGCGTCGCGTTGCGCATGCCCACCGCCGCTGAAGAAAGACAGGGCCTCCACGCCCATGAAGCAACCGACGTCGCCACGGGTTTATCCCATAAATGCGGGGTTCCGGTGGCTTTAGCCGAGAAAGTGGACTGGCGTGGACCGGTAGGCAAACTTCACCGGACGATTACCCCTCACATGGAAATCCATCGCCACAGCGCCCCTACCGAACTCATTCCCTGGTACCAACTTACCCTCAAACTGAACCCCAACATCGAACGTCTTTACTCCCTCGAAGCATTTTTCCTGGCGGACTTCGCCAACGAACCGCAGCAAGCTTACGAATTGCTCGAAGCCGGCGTCGAGGCAAATCCCTGGACATTCGAGATTCGCGCCGCCCTCGGGCGGCATATCTTCGACTATCACGAACAACTCGGCATTCCGCCCGAAAAAGCATATGAACAAGCGGCACAAATACTGCAAGAAGCCGTGGACCATGGAAAAGAAGAAAAGGCACGTCTTGAAAATACCGACAGTCAATTCGATGAATATCAGGAGCAATTGTTCGCGGAGTCTTACCTCTTTCTGGCCAAAAGTCTGACGGAACTGGGGCAGTATGAAGACGCCCTGGCCCTATGTGAGGAAGGATTTAAAGCGACCGGCCATAACCTTCTCAAGGTGCAGAAACGCGTCACCAAAAAACGTATGAATAAGGAGAACGCGACTGCTTGGAACTAACCAACAAGCGCCAAGCCGATCTCGTTGTTAAGTTCAAACCCAAGGTCTGTGGGCCGCAATCTTTCATTGCATTCTTCAAGAAGCCCCCGGGCCACCAACCCCTTCAAAACCGGCCCAAAATCCTCTTCGAGAGGACTCCCGAAACGCGCCAAATACGCGCCGCGCGTCAAGCCCTCGCGCAGCCGGAAATGTTGTATCAGCGTCTCCACACGCACGTCATGCTCCGACAAAGGCTCCACGTCCGCCTTCATGCCCGGCCCTTTCATGTAGGCATCAGGAGAGATTTCGTTCATCGAGCGGATACCGGCGATAAATGAATAGGCGCCAGGCCCAAAGCCCGCATACTCCAGATTCCGCCAGTAATAGAGGTTGTGCCGGCACACATACCCCGGACGGGCAAAATTAGACACCTCATACCGTTCATAGTCGCGCAGTACCTCACGGATCAAGCGGTAACACTCGAGTGCCACATCGTCGTCGATGGCCTCACCGGCCCGTGCGCCAAAAGGCGTTCCCTTTTCATAAGTCAACCCGTAACACGAGACGTGCGGAGGCGCAAACACCGCACATTCAGCCAGGGTCGCTTCCCAGGAAAGCACCGGCGGGGCTCCATAGATCAGGTCCATGCTCCAGTTGCCAAACCGTTCCGCAACGGTCTCACATGCGTCCCGCGCTACCGCCGCGTTATGCCGCCGGCCAAGATAGCGCAACACGGCATCGTCAAAGCTTTGAACACCGAGACTCACGCGGTTTACGCCGAGGCCGCTCCACCCTTCCGCGAGGGCAGGCGTGACATCATCCGGATTCGCCTCAATCGTGATCTCGGGCTCGGGAAGCACAAAACGTTTCCGTACCGCCTGCAAAATGCGGTCGAGCTGGTGCAGTCTCAACAGAGATGGCGTGCCCCCTCCAATAAACACCGTTTCCGCCGTATCCCGCGCGCTGAACGTTTCAATCTCGGTCACCAGCGCATCCACGTACGCCTCCGGCGGTGCTTCATCTATCCGCACACGGTTGAAATCGCAGTACGGACACAGCGTACGACAATACGGCACGTGAAGGTAAACGCCGATCACAAAGAGGCGGCTCCCCCTTTCCGCGCTTCCTCGAAGAAGCCCGGCGGTGGTATCAACCAATTAATTTTCTGCCATAAGCTTATCGAAATGTTCCACCGTCATGGCCGGGCAGCTTGTGAACGTGATCCCCGTTGCTTTCGAGAGCTTAACAGAAGCCTTCATGGCCTCCTGCGTCCCTGGGAGATCCACGATGAATACCAAATCGTACGGTCCGAGAAGGGCATACATCTCCTTGACCTTCCCGCCAAAACTTTCAAACAAGGCCACCGCTTCTTGGGTGCGTTCCGCGGTGATTTTCCGTACCGACTCAGCACTGTATTCACCAAACATGAAAAACATGGACATCTCGCCCTCCTTTCACGGACATACCGGCAACCCGCCGGAAAGACACCGTAACCCTTTATCGACAGCCATTATACTCCTTGTAGGAAAAATCACCGCATCAGAATCGGCGCTCGGACAATACGGCCCCTTCGCATTCTGGCAGCAGAAACCCTTGTCAAGAAATAATTTAGTACGCTTCCTCCTACTCAGACCAATGGTACCGTGGTCCTTGAGGCCGAGTTGGGGATGTTATCCCCCGCCGACGCAATGGAGGTGGGCGCAGATGCCGCGCTCATAGACATGGCACCTGAGTATACGGCCCGCCAACCTCACATTATCTTGGCGTCAGGCCAGGCTAACTACTCCCGCAGCAATACGTTACAAGTGAGCCGGAGTTTCTCGAGCATCTTGCGAAAAAGCCCGCCTTTGCGCGCCCAACCGCGTAATCCTACGATCAGCTTTCGCTGAATCCGGTAACGCGTCAGCTTAGGACTCTTAGGCGGCCGCACCCCCTCCCCCGCTTCCTCGAGAGGTTTCCACAGCTTCTCAAGAGGGTATCCGAACACGGCAAGGTCCTCAGGGTCTATCGACGCGATCACATCCCGCATCAGGTCGGTCTTTTCCGTATCGTGGGCCAATTCCGATACCCATTTCTTGATAGACCCGGTTTGAGGCCGTCCATGTTGTGCGACCCCAATGGGATCGCCGAGGCCCCCGCGCTTGTCCCCATTGTCTTTGGCACCATAGTCGATGGTCTCTCGCTCAAAGGGGACCCCGATATACGCATACGTCTTTTCCATCCAGGTTTCCGGCTCCTTCACCAGATCTTCATACCGCACATGGAAGTGGCTGACGGACTCCTGGCGCAAAAACGCCGCAATGGCGGGTACATAACGGTTCAAAATCGGATTGTATTGATGGGCTTTCCTGTAGTCTCCGTCGAAAAACGAGTTGGCGTACGAAGAGAATGTGGCCAAGGGATGCCGGGTCAAAACCACGTATTTTGCATCCGGAAACACCTTCATCAAAAACGGAAGAATCAACGCATAGGCAGGTGTCTTATCAAGACAGATTTCCTTTTCGCTCGACTCCAGAAAACGTCCGTACAGCACATTGCAATAGGCCCGGCAAGCGTCCCAGTAGTCCTGCTCGCCCCCGGGAAGCTCTTGGATAAAGAGTTTCTGGGCCTCCCCGGCCAGTATATGGTCGTAGGGCGCCTTGTCCACATTGGCCCATATCCCGAGGTGGGCCAGAGGCGTGAGCAGATGGGGCTCGGGGCCTCCCAGGATCTTGGAGTGGGACTCGAGCATGCGCTCGAGCATTGTGCTGCCGGAACGTGGTGCACTAATGACAAAAAGAAGCGGCACATTCATTGGATGAGAAATCTCCCTCGGCCTACGCCTATATTTGTCAAGACTTTAGCGGTCAAATTGCCCTTTGTCAACCTATGCAGGCACACACTCTCTTTTCTGGAATAAGATGGGCAGATGTCTGTGTTATCTCGACGCAGGTGTGCTGTAGTCGCCTGTATAGAGGTAAAGGAGTGAAGGAAAACGCGGAAGGAAAGTCGCGACTGAAAGGAAGAACCATGAAGCATCTGAATTACGTTTCGAAACAGACCCCCGTCCATGCAAACATTCTTGAGTCTCTCAAGGACCACCCAAACATTGTGCAGAGTATTCTCGGACTTGTGACGGCCCCGCTGGAAACAGTCCGCCTGCACCTCAACAAGTAAAACCCCAACCAGACCAGATAACAACACCAAAACAAAGCCTTTTTCGCGGGAAGGGAAAGGCTTTGTTTTGTTTTTTCGCCCCCTGACGCTTCCCTAAGTTGATTCCCCGCACCCCTTTTGGTAGGCTTGCCGCCTAGCGCAGGAGTGCTCGCGACAGCTAGCGCGCATTTCTCGCAACGCAGGTTCACCTGCATTGTGAGAAAACGCGCCAACTTGAGTTTACGGAGAACGCATCGGACATTTTGCGCGATCACATAGTCGGGGATATTCACAGCCTCGTCAAGCGTTGAAGCAAGCGCAACGCGTTCATGCAACTTGTGCCACCCAAGGCAGCACAGGCTCGCCGGCCCAAGGCTGTGAAATATCCGGGCCACTGTTGTCCAGGTTTTTCAGCGGCACGCTCGTCTGATGTGTCCCATGAACTCCGCGCTAGCTGCATAAAATGCAGCATATTCAAGAATAACTCACGGAGATTGTCTCATGTCAGATTCTATGGAGCGTTTGCTCCTGAGCGGGAACGGGGCCGTCGCTCGCGCAGCCCTAGATTGCGGGGTGCATTTCGGTGTCGGTTATCCGGGAACCCCCTCAACCGAAATACTCGAAAACTTCTCGGAATTGGGCGGCAATGCCGAGTGGGCACCCAACGAGAAAGTTGCCCTGGAAGTCGGCATCGGGGCCGCCTTCGGAGGAGTGGCCGCCCTCGTTACCATGAAACACGTCGGGCTCAATGTGGCCGCCGACCCTTTCTTTACCGCTGCCTACACGGGCATCCCCGGCGCCCTCGTTATCGTCTCCGCCGACGACCCCGGCATGCATAGCAGCCAGAACGAGCAAGACAACCGACACTACGCCAAAGCGGCGGGCATTCCAATGCTCGAACCTTCGGATTCTCAGGAAGCGTACAACCTGACGCGCGAGGCCTTACTGCTCTCGCACCGGCAGCAGCTCCCTGTCCTCTTGCGCATGACGACACGGACCTGCCACTCCCAAACGGTGGTGCGCCCTTCCGCCCCGATAAGCATTACGGAGCCTAAAGCCTATGAACGGGACATCAAGGGCCGTGTGATGATTCCCGGCTACGCGCGCCCCGCTCACCGCAGACTCCGCGCCAAATTGGCCGCAATCGAACAGGAAAACAATGCATCTCCCCTGAATTTCATGGTGGAAGGAAGCTCATCATTGGGCATTATTGCCTCCGGGGTCTCGTATGTGCACGCTCGCGAGGCCGCACCCGAAGCCTCGTTCTTAAAGCTTACCACGACCTATCCATTGCCTTTCACCCTCATCCGCAAATTCGCCGCCAGCGTAGACCGCTGTGTCGTGATTGAAGAAGGCGACTCTTACCTCGTGGACCATCTGCGCGCCAACGGCATCCCCGTGGAAGGTAAGGATGATGGATACCGCTTCGGAGAATTGAACGTCGGCCTTGTACGCGGCATCCTCGCCCAAGAACCAGCCCCCGAGCCCGTGCCCCCCAAGGGCAAACCGCCCCAACTCTGCCCGGGCTGCCCCCATCGCACCGTTTTCGCAACCCTTGCGCGGCAAAACTGCATTGTCACAGGCGACATTGGCTGCTACACCCTGGGCGTGCTCCCGCCCTTCGAAGCCATGGATTCCTGTGTCTGCATGGGGGCCAGCATTGGGGTCGGACTCGGTCTTCGCCACGTGCTCCCCCCCGAAGAAGCCAAACGGGTGGTCAGTGTCATTGGCGACAGCACCTTCGTGCACAGCGGCATTACGGGGCTGGTCGAAATGGCCTACAATCCGCCCCCGACGGGCCACGTCGTGCTTATTGTAGACAACGGCACCACGGCCATGACCGGTCTCCAGGAACATCCGGGCACCGGCCGGGCACTTGATCATTCCCCTTCCTCAAAGTTATCGTTCGAAGACTTGGCCAAGGCAATCGGAATCCATCGGGTGCACGTAATTGACCCCACAGCAAATATTCAGGCCTTCTCGGGCATACTCAGCGAGTGTCTCGAAAGCGGCGAATTGGCAGTAATCATCGCGCGTCGGCCCTGCCTTCTCGCCCAAAAAAAACTGACCGCCATCGAGCGCGCAACGGCTTCTGAAACATGCACGACATAAAACCGGTCACAAACGTAGTTATCGCCGGGCTTGGCGGCCAAGGGGTGGTAAAGGCCTCCGACATCCTCACCGACGCCGTATTCCGCGCCGGCAACGACGTCAAGAAAAGTGAAATCCACGGCATGAGCCAACGCGGCGGTTCCGTGGCCAGCGACATCCGGTTCGGCGAAAAAGTTCTTAGCCCCATGGTACCGCCCGGCGAAGCCGACTATATTGTCGTTTTGGCGGAAGACGAAGCGGAGGCCGTCCGGGACCAGCTCAAAAAAGACGGCATTCTGCTCACGCCCGAGAATCTGCCCGGTTACATCGACGAAGACGCCGATGAAGACGAAGACGAGGAAACGCGGCTCCGGCTCCGCAGCATGAATGTGGCGTTGCTAGGGGCACTGAGCACCTATCTCGACATCCCTGACAACATCTGGCGCGAAGCCATGCAAGCGAACCTTCCCAAGAAAAGTTGGGAATTTAACGACAAGGTATTTCTGGTCGGGCGCGAACGGGTGGAAGTCTAGCGGACCGGCTCGGCCCGGCGCTTTGCCGGAGGAAAAAGTGGAAAGATGGCGGTCGCAAAAGCGGCACGCTCAGAAAACCATGCGGCAGCAAGAATAGGGGGGAAATATATGAAGACCGAAAAACATGAAAGCGGAGGCGGGTTTCATCCGGTGAGTGCACCGGACTACCTGCCGGAACCCCAATTACGGGAACTTCAGTTAGCACGACTCAAATTCATCGTCAAACGCGCGTACGAGCATGTCCCACTGCACCGAAAACGCATGGACGAAAAAAGCGTCACGCCGGACGACATCAAATCCCTCGCCGATATTACCAAACTCCATTTCACCATGAAGGACGACTTGCGCGAGGCCTATCCCTTCGGTTTGTTCGCAAGTCCCATGGATGAAGTGGTCCGGGTTCATGCGTCGAGCGGCACAACGGGCAAACCCACCGTCGTGGCCTACACGCAGGAAGACGTCGACGTGTGGGCCAGCGTCATGGTGCGAACTTTCGCCAGTTGCGGGTGCCACCGAGGCGATATCATTCAAAACGCTTACGGTTACGGTCTGTTCACCGGCGGTCTCGGGGCGCATTACGGCGCCGAAGCCCTGGGCGCCACGGTCATCCCCATGTCCGGCGGAAATACAGACCGTCAAATCATGATTATGAAGGACTTCGGCTCGAACGCCATTTCGTGCACGCCCAGCTATTTTATCCATTTGGCGGAACGGGCCCTCGAAATGGGAATCGACCTGCGCGAACTGCCCCTGCGCGTTGGCGTTTTCGGCGCTGAACCCTGGAGCGATGGGCTCCGCAAGCATGCCGAGGAGCTCGGCGGTATCAAGGCGTACGATATTTACGGGCTGTCCGAAATTATCGGCCCCGGCATCGCCACCGAATGCGCTATGCAGGAAGGCCTGCACATTTTCGAAGACCACTTCTATCCGGAAATCATCGACCCGGAGACCGGCGAACCGGTACCCGCCGGGGAAGAAGGCGAACTTGTGTTGACCACGCTCAGCAAGAGCGCGATGCCCATGCTCCGCTACCGCACACGCGACATCACACGCATGATCCCGGAACGGTGTGGGTGTGGACGTACCATCTGCCGCATTGCACGCATCGGCCGCCGTAGCGACGATATGTTCATCATTCGCGGTATCAACGTGTATCCTTCGCAAGTAGAAGAGGCGATTCTCAAAGTCGAGGGTACCGCGCCCCATTATCAGATTCTTCTCACGCGCGAAAAAGGCCTCGATCAAATGGAGGTCCAGTTCGAGGTTACCCCCGAGATGTTCGACGATACCGTGGGCTCCGTCGAGACACTGCAACGCCGGCTTCAACAGTCCATCGAAAGCACCGTCGGGGCTCGGGCAAAAGTCACCCTGGTCGAGCCGCATTCCATCGCGCGAAGCCAAGGCAAGGCCAAACGGGTCATTGATAAACGGGAAGGCTGAAAACAAGCGCCGGACACGTTCCGGCGCATGAGGAGAACGCCGTTATGAAGATTACGCAACTGTCCCTGTTCCTCGAAAACAAGCCGGCCCACCTCAAGGCGCCGTGCCGGGCGCTTGCCGATGCCGGCATCAGCATCCTCACCCTCTCTCTGGCCGACACCGAACAGTTCGGTATCCTGCGCCTCATCGTGCGCGACCCCGACAAGGCCAAAGAGGTGCTCGAAGCCGCCGGATGCGTTGTCAACACGACCGAAGTCGTTGCTGTCGAGATCGAAGACCGCCCCGGCGGACTCGCCGACCTCCTCGATATCATCGACAAAGCCGACATCAATATCGAATACATGTACGCGTTCACTTTTGGACGCGAAGACAAGGCCATCATGGTCTTCCGTTTCGAAGCCCCCGACGAGGCCATCGAAAAACTGCAAGCCGCCGGCGTAGGCGTCGTCGGCAGCGTGGACCTCTACTCCCACGACTCTTGAGAACCCGCTGGAAAGGCAAACAAGCGCCTCCGCAGGTGCCATCACCGCGGGGGCTTTTTTGCTGGAATGAGGTGCACGTCAGACCATGCTGTGTCATGGTCTCCCGACCATGACACTCTCACGACCGCGGGTCTCCAATCACCGCAATTACAACGCGGGCCCGCGTAATCCCACAATAAAGGCCGCCCACTGCCATCCCCCCTCACCCCTCCGGCTCATACTCCGGATTCAACTCCGTAGGTACAGGCGCCCCCAGCTCTTCGCGCCAGTGCTTCAGCATGGCATGCAATTCGTCGCGCTTCTCGGGTCGTTCCTCCGCAAGATTGTGTTTCTCTCCGACGTCCTCCCGAAGGTTGTATAGTTCCAGGCCGCCGTCCTCAAAATACTCGTGAAGTTTCCAGTCGCCGTACCGGACGACGGAGCCGGGGCGGGTTCGGAACTTAGGATCCCGTGTCTCGACCGGCCCCTCTTTCACGTAGGCTTGCAGGTAGATCGGGAAATGCCAGTACAGCGCGCGGTCGGGAAGGGTTCCGCGCCCCGTTAGCACGGCCACCAGGCTCTCCCCATCGAGGATCTTTTCTCTGGGCTTCTCCACTCCAGCCGCCTCGATAAAGGTCGGGAAGAAATCGATATTGCTTACGGGCGTGTCGCACGTCGTGCCCGGCTCGACCACGACCGGCCACCGCACAATCATCGGCTCGCGAATACCGCCCTCGTAATACGACCCTTTCCCCGCGCGCAACGGCCACTGTTTGCTCGTCTTCCACACCGCGCCATTGTCGGACGAAAACAGCACAAGCGTATCGTCCGCGATATCATACTTCTCCAATGCCGCCATCAACCGGCCCACGTTTTCGTCCAAGCTGGCAATCATGGCGGCATACGTCGGGTTTTTGTGCGCTTTTGTTCTGTCTTTCTCGGCAAACTCAGCTTTTAGAGACGCTTTCGCCTGAAGCGGTCTGTGAACCGTGTAGAACGGCAGGTACAGGAAGAACGGCCGGTCTTTGTTTTCCTCAACAAACGCAATGGCCTCGGTAGTCAACCGGTCGGTCAGGTACTCGCCCTTTTCATTCCGCGTACAGTTAGGATAATTGTACGGGCTGTGATATCCGCCTTTCGAAGGACTTCCCCACGGCCCGCCCGCGACATTCACGTCGAACCCGTTCTTCAACGGGTCCTCGCTCAAATGCCATTTGCCGACCGTGCACGTCCGGTACCCGGCATTGTGCAGAACATGCGCGATCGTCAAATTATCCTCGCGGATGTGCAACGTGTTCTCGATAGGGATGAGTTTCCGGTCTTTAGACTTACCCCGCGCCGAGTCGCCCACCGTATACACGCCGTGGCGCGGCGTGTACTGACCGGTCATGGCGCAGGCCCGGCTGGGCGCGCAATTCGCCGCGGTTGCGTAGGCATTCGTAAAAACCATCCCCTGCGACGCCAGTGCATCGATGTTCCGCGTCTCGTAATATTCACTACCCTGGCACGAGAGATCCGTCCAACCCAGGTCGTCGACGTTGATGTAAACGATGTTCAGTTTAGGGCGGGCCTGAACCCCCCGCCGCATCTTCCACCCCGTGCAGGCCGCCGCCGTACCCAGGAACGATGCCTGCAAAAACCGCCTCCGCGTGCATCGAAATCCATTTTGCATATGTCGAAATTCTCCCTCAGTTTTCCCCGTAAAAAAGCTGTGTCGCTCCCTTAATGCCTACCTGCACGCCCTCTGCGGTGCTGCCCGTCGAGCCCAGAATCACGATCCCGTCGCCAAAATTCTCCTTGGTGCTTGTCACATTGTTGACCCGTGCGCCTTCCTTCTTAATCAGTGTCTTGCGAGGACCGAAGGCAATCACGTCCAAGGACGATCCCCTATACACAATTTCGTTGCCGAGATTATAGGCGACGAGAATAATTCCGTTTCTTTCGTTCAAAAGTGCGATCGGCCGTGTACCTTTATCGTCGACATGGTAGAGGTCATCCCATTGGCCCGACGGCCTCCGGACCAGCAAGCCGATCTTTGTGTATCCCTCCGTGTCGTAGCTCGTCTTGACCGCAGCATAAAGCGTCCCGTCCGAGGCAATGGCGCAGTTCAGATGGTCGTCCGCGATTCCATCGCCAATGGGCAACGCCGACGCCGAAGCGGGCGTTTCATCGTCCGACCAAGCCGTGGGAGGAGCGTCCTGGGCATGCATCCGAAAACCGAACTGTCGTGTATTCTGGTTTGACCAGAGAACGCCGACATCCCCGTTCGGAAACGCGGCCACAACACAAATGTCGTCTTCATCCACGCCGGATGCGAGCGTCAACGGCGCACTCCAGTCCGTGTACGGCGGGTCACTCCACCGCACGTTGATATCGACCTCAGCATCCGACGCCAGCCACATCCGCCCGGAGTTATCCACATCAATGGTGGCCATTTCCACGCCGGGGTCCAGAACAATGGAACTCGGTGACGGCCGTTTCGACCAGCTCCGGTACATATTTTCATCCGAGTCGTACTCAAGCGAAACCAATTCGCATTGGATACCGGCAAATAACAGCACATGCGTGAGATCACCCAGCCTCTTGGCGTCCGCATAGGTATTGATAGCATCCGACAGAGGCAGCGCGTCGGTCCATTGCGTGTCATCCAGGCGCCATAACTTCGTGCCCGTCGCGTCAGGAAGCACGGACCACCAATGCTCCGCATGAAACCATACCTTTGACTGGGGCTTCTCCCCCGTGCTCGCCGTGACTTCAATGGCCTGCAAAGGGATGACAGTGAACTGCGAGGCCTCCTGGACCGCACCAGTCTCACCGGCAGCTCCAGCAGCAACGCTTATTAGAACGCCTATTAAAAGGACGCCCAACAACTGCTTGTTCAATTGCATCTATTCACCTGCTTAGCCACATTCGA
>JAWODE010000209.1:0-12869 GCA_046483455.1 Candidatus Hydrogenedentota bacterium
AGTAGGGAGCATTAGGCCCCTAAGGAGTCTTTTCAGGCATGAATTTCTTTAGACGGCACCCCATTGTAGGCGGCATTGTCGGTGGGTTTGCCTGCCTATTCTTGATAATAGGTGTATTCATCGCATGGCGAGTGAAAGGGCCGTACCGCTTCTACCGTTTGAATGTGCTGGAAACCGCCGCGACGAAGGGCATTGAGGCCGGTGTGCTCGAGATCGGGGTGGCCAAGCGCGATATCACGCCGGACCTGTCGCAATACGATCCCTGGCAGGATGTAGATGGCGATAACCGCTACCGTCCCGAAAAAGGCGACACCTATACGGATGCCAACGGCAACGGGCGGTTTGATGCCGTGTGGCTGGCGGGATTTAACAACAACCGTCCGGCTCAGGGTGTGCACGATCCCTTGTGGGTGCGCGCGCTCGCGTACCGGAATAACGGCGTCACGGGCGTGATGGTCGCCATTGACAGCATCGGCATTACCAACGAGCGGTTTATCAAGGTCCGGAAATCGCTTCCGACCGAGCTCAGGCTGGATTTGGTCACCTTCGCGTCGACCCATGTGCACGAAGCCCCTGACACTATGGGCATCTGGAGTTACAAGATTTTCGGGGGCTATTTCGATGAGACCTATATTGAACGCGTGCAAAAGGCGTGCAAGGAAGCGATTATCGAAGCCGTAAACAAGCTCGAGCCTGCAAAAATGACGATTGCCGCGGCAAAAATCGAGCCCGAGGGGTTTATGGACGATAGCCGTCTTCCGCATGTCTACGACGACCAGATTTGTGCGGCGTGGTTCACGAAACCCGGCAGCGGAGAGACGATTGCGACGCTGGTATCGTGGGGAAATCACCCCGAAACCTTGGGCGGGAGCAATCCGCTGATTACGTCGGATTATCCCCACTTTTTGCGGGAAGGGGTCGAAAAGGGCGTCGAAGACCCGAATGGCGCGCCCGGTTTAGGCGGCACGTGCGTCTTTTTCTCGGGCAACTTGGGTGGATTAATGACCCAGTTGCACACGACCGTGCCCCATCGCGACGGGCAGCGCGAATTCGAAGAGGCGTCTTTTGAAAAAGCCCAAGCGCTGGGGGAAAACGTCGCTATCGAGGTCCTTGCAGCCCTGCGCGGTCCCAGGGCTATACAATCCTCGAGTACCGAGGTGAAGGTCGCGGGCCGGACATTCTTCGTGCCTCTCGATGGGATGTTTTACTGGGCCATTTTCGCCGGGGTCATTCATCCGGGCTGGTACTGGGGCAAAGGCCGCACCGAGGTACATGCAATTCAGATCGGGGACTTGGCGATCCTGACCTCGCCCGGCGAATTGTATCCCGAAATCGCCGAGGGCGGAGTGGAATGTCCCGAAGGTGCGGATTATCCGGGCGAGCTCGTCGAGACACCGCCGCTCCGGCAGGTGATGCGGGGTAAGGTCAACATGATGTTCAATTTGGCCAACGACGAGATCGGGTACATGATTCCCAAAACCCAATGGGATGTTAAGCCGCCTTACGCCTACGGTCGCGAGAAGCCGCAATACGGCGAAGAGAACTCGGGTGGGCCCGAGGTTGGGCCGACGTATCACCGGGCCGCGGTGGAGTTGTTACAGGACCTCTACAATGGCGCGGAACAGGTGGCGCAAAACGAGTAGTTGCGCCTGGAGCGTTGTGCGCGGTATCCAGAGGCTCCACAAATCGCACGTGTGAACGGTGGGGTTCGCGCTATCCGAAGGAGAAGGATGATGCGCATGTTTTCACAAGCCGGGTTGTCGCACACGCTGGGGGTCGGTGTGATAGTGGTGGCGGGAGCGCTTACGGCGTGCACCGCCGTTGGGCAGACCGCGCAGAAGGGCGCGGACGTACGCCGCAACCGCAATAAGCTTCGAGTCGACTATGTCGCGTTCCGTCCGGCCACGTGGGAAAGCGAAGCAGTCTACGAGCCCCAGCAGGACGTGCCGAACCGTGGCGGGTTGGTCCATATTTATATGACCAATGTTTCCGACGCTCCGCTCGACCTGCGTTACTGGCGGGCCAACGGCGAGGACGAGTCGCATTGGCTGCTGGGACGTTTCCTTGCCTGGCACCGGTTGTACGACCATCGTATCGAGCAAAGCGCCTCGACCGTTCTCGAAATCAATGCGGTCAGTGAGCATTTTTCCGAAGGAAAACCCTTCGACTTTGCCTATATAGACAGCTCGTGGCGCCCCGCCGGTTTTCATAAAACCATTCTAAAACACGACCCCGTCCGCGTGTCCTCGATGGTACTGCCCGAAAACTTGAAAGAAATCCTGTTTCATGTGCGCTATACCGGTGAAAAGAACGTGAAATTTGTCTCGGCCGAAGTGATGGACCATAGCGGGGGCGAAATCGCGTGGCTCGATGACACCATGAGGAAGCCCGGCGCGACCATCGGCCATTTGTCGTTGCAAGAAGCACTGACGCCCGGGCAGCTTGTCATTCTCAAGCTTGGGCTCGAGGAGGGCGGGGAAGAGCGATTCGTTTACGCCCACCGCCGGGCGTATGTCGATCGGTTCCCTATCGGAACGTGGTCAGCCAACGAGGAGACGTACGCCCTGTTGCGGCGGCTCCATGTCGACACCATTGTAAAAAGGGGGAATTCCCGGGGTCCGTTCTTTGGCGAGCTGGCGGCGAAATGCGGTTTTCACGCGATGGTGCCCACCAGCAAATTTCGCGGAGCCGATATCCTGCGCGAGCTGGGGGACCATCCCGCCGTGGATTGCTGGATGCTGCAGGACGAGCCGGACTGGTCGACCCCGCCCGTTGTGATGCTTTATGCGGAGGAAACCGCGAAGCACTACAACAGGACCAAGCCGACCTTCATTACCCTCTGCCGGAACGTGAAGTTTTTTGAATACGCGTCGATTCCCGACATCCCGTGCATGGACCATTACACCGTGACTGCCCCGACGAGCAGCAAGTGGCCCCAGCGGTATGGCACCCGTCTCGAGGAGACCGCTTACTACACCCGCGACCTCAAGGAGGCGTCCGAGCCTAAACCCATATGGGTCTGGTCGCAGGCGATTGCAAGTTGGAGCGAACGACCGAAACGCCCCGTGCCGACACCCGAGGAGCTTGCCGCCCAGTTGATGTTCAACTTGGGGCGCGGCGCTAAGGGGATTCTCTGGTTCAACTACGAACACGATGTGGCGGAGCGCTATCCCGATGTTCGCGAGGCCATGAAACGCTGGGGCCGGGTGATGCGGGTCGTGCGAGACGACTTCTTGCGGTCCGACCCCATCGCACCGGACATTGACGCTCCCGACAACGTGGATGTCGCCGCGCTGGTGACTCCGGATAAGCTCATCTTGTGCATCACCAACCAGGATTACGACATCGATCCCGAGGCGTATCCCTTCCGCACCCAGAAAGACGTAACCGTCGAGGTCGGATTACCCGCGTGGATAGAGCCCGCCATGGCGCTGGAAGTCACGCCGGATGGCATCCGTGAACTCCCGGCCGACATTAAGCGCAAGAAAGCCGATATCAGCGTGGGCGACGTGCACGTGTGTGCGCTGGTTGTCCTGCCCAACGACGCAGGCATCGAGCAGACTTACTCTGCGGAATACACTCGAGCGTTTGAGGAGGAGAAAAAGGCGTTTTGATGAGCGATCGAGTGGTGTTGCATGGGGAAAGGCCGTGGGTAAAGACGCATTTTGTTAATAGGAAACGCCCCTATTAGCAAATTGACCGTTTTTGTTAATAAGAACCCGGCAAATTAACAAATGAGCAGTCGGATCACGCTCCCTTCGGCTCTGTTTTCCGTCTGTTTGGCAGGTCAGAAAGAGGCGTGCGCCGCGGTTTTTGGCCACGGCGCACGCCCGAAGAGAGTCTTTTCAAAAAATCAGACGGTCAATTCCCAACCTCTGCGGTATTTTTTCGAGACGATCTCCGCGGGATTCTTGACGTTGGTCACGACGCCCTTTTTGTTGTCCCAATGGAGTTTCTCGCCGGATTTCACCACGAGGTTGCCGAATTGCACCATTTCGGTAAACGGTCCGGCGTAGTCGAAGTTCGAGCACGCAGGTTTTCCGCCCTTACATGCCTGCAGCCAGTCTCCGTAATGGTTCTGTCCCTTAATGCGCTCCAGGAAGGGCTCTGGCTTTTTATAATCCGCCATTTTTTCATCAGGCAGCAGGCGGGGGCGTCCACTGTATTCGCCCGCGGTGATAATCCCGTTGTCGCCCACGAGATACGAGCCGTTCTTGTTATCATCACCGAGTTCCTGGTCTTCGGGAACGCCTTCGGGCCGCTCCGGACGATTGTAGATTTCCTTGCCCGTATCGGGGTCCGGCCAATGCCCGTCATACCAGTAGACATCCACCGGCGCCATGTCGCCCCGCGCGGGAAACGAGTACTTAACGGTCGTGGCGATGGGGAAGGTCTGTTCGTTGCGGCCCTTTTGCATGACGACCTCGACGGTGTAGTCGCTTGCGTCGACCAGTTTCAGCGACATATAGACGGGGTCCATGATATGGCAGGCCATATCGCCCAGCGAGCCGCCGCCGAAGTCCAGCCATGCCCGCCAATCGTGGGGCGCGTAGCCGGGGTTGTAAGGACGCATGGGCGCAGGGCCGATCCAGCGGTCCCAATCGAGGTTTTCGGGGGCCACGGCCGGCGGTAGCGGGTCCGGGCGGCCTTGGTTTTCCCACACCGGACGGTGCGTCCATACGTGGGCTTCGCGCACCTGGCCGATGGCGCCGGTCCAGATCATCTCGCACAACTCGCGCACGCCGTCTCCGGAATGGCCCTGATTGCCCATTTGTGTAGCGACCCCATTTTCGCGTGCCACCAGCGTCATCCAGCGGGCTTCCTGCACGGTGTGCGTGAGAGGTTTCTGCACATAGACATGTTTGCCCATTTTCATCGCCATGATGGCGGCCGGCGCGTGCACGTGGTCCGGTGTCGAGATAGTCACGGCGTCGATCTCGGGCATTTCCTCGAGCATATTCCGGTAATCGCGGTATTTCTTCGCGTTTGGATTTTCCTTAAAGGCGTTTGCGCAGCGGTCCCAATCCACATCACAGAGGGCGACAATGTTTTCGGACTTACAGGACATGATGTCCGAAAAGCCTTTTCCGCCTGCGCCGATGGCCGCCATATTGAGTTTTTCATTGGGTGATTCCTTGCCGGGAACGACCTTGGCTTCGTTCGCGGCCATGCGCGTTCTCGTGGATGCGCACGCCGAGTGGGATGCTGCCAGTGTAGTTGTCGTGGCAATAAAAGCCCGCCGCGTTATGTCTTTGTGCTTCATGATGAACCTCCTGAATACGAATGGTGAACACAAACCGCCTCGACTCAGACAGTCGGATACATTTCGGATATCATACCAGAGAGTACATAAGAAACCAGAATGCGGTTCCCGCTCTCCCGCGGGAATGATGTATCATCTGCTACAGAGCAGGCGGAAGCTTTGGGGAGGAAATAGCGATGACCACCGGCACGCCCCTCGTGGGCTATTCCAAAGACGATCGCATGTGGGGCATGTTGTGCCATCTTACGGCGTTTGCCACGTTTGTCGGCATACCGAGTTTTGTTGGGCCGCTCGTGATTTGGCTCATAAAGAAAGAGGACTATCCTTTTGTCGATGACCAGGGGAAGGAGTCGCTCAATTTCCAGCTTTCCATGTGGATTTACGGGCTGATTTGTATTCCACTCATCTTTGTTTTTTTCCTTGGTTTACTTCTGCTGTTCGCCTTGGGGATCGCCGACGTCATATTGGTGATCATCGCCTCTTTGAAGGCCAATGAGGGAATACCTTACCGGTATCCGTTTACCATTCGGCTGATCAAGTAGAGGGAGCGCCCTGCGAGATCGCGGGCGGGGACCCAGTGGCCTTGTTGGACTTGTCGGACGGGTCTAACGCTTCTGAGTGGATTCTGGTTTTTTGGGCCGCTACACTCGTGTGATGCGAAACACACGACATTTCTATAGACTCCAGACAACCCTGTTTCTGGTTATAGCGCTTGCTCCGACCGCAATAGCCAGCGAGCAGGCCCCGCCGGAACTTTCATTTACCACGGTCATGGTTCCCATGCGGGACGGGGTGAAGCTCGCGACGGATGTTTACCTGCCCGAAAGCGAGGGACCCTTTCCCGTCGTGCTGGCACGCAGCGTTTACGGACGCGGCTTCGGCCCCGAGTGGGGAACCGCCTGGCTTGATATGGGCGTTGCTTTCGTGGTGCAGGACTGCCGTGGCCGCGGCGGCAGCGAAGGCAGGGATATGGGTTTTCTCGCCGATGGATGGGGGGAACTCGAGGACGGCGACGACACGGTGGCCTGGTTGCGCGCTCAACCATGGTGCAACGGCAAAATTGCCACCTTCGGCGGGTCGGCGTTGGGTATTGTGCAAATTCTCGCCGCGCCTGCCACGCCGTGGATAACGTGCCAGGGAATCATCGTGGCGCCTGCTTCATTTTACGGCCGCATCTCATATCAGGGCGGCGTGTTCCGCAAAGAGATGATGGAAGGGTGGTTGACCGCTCAAAAGCTTCCCCATGTTCTCGAACTCTGGAAAGCCCATCCGGCATACGACGATTTCTGGCGCGGCTACGATGCCATCGGGGCAGCGGACCGGGTAACTGCGCCCGCGGTGCATGTCGGCGGCTGGTGGGACTGTTTCGGGCAGGGCACTCTCGAAGCGTTTGTTGCCCGGCAGCACGAGGGCGGTCCGGGGGCGCGCGGCAACCAGAAACTTATCATGGGACCGTGGCTTCATGGGATCAAACGCGAGCTCGGGGACGTGACGCTTGCCGAGAATTTCGACGCCGTCGATTTTAACAACTACATCGAGCGTTTTTTCCGGTACTGGCTCCTGGGCGAGCAAAACGGCATTATGGACGAGCCCACGGTCCAGTATTACACCGTAGGCGACCTGTCTGAGCCCGATGCGCCGGGGAATCAGTGGCGTACGGCTGAAGACTGGCCTCCCTTTCCCACACAAGCGACGCCGTACTACCTGAATTCCAATGGCATCCTTACGCGTGAAGACATCGCCTCCGCCGCGGGTGGTCTTACCTTCCCATACGACCCCGCAAACCCTGTTCCGTCACTCGGCGGTGCGACCCTCTTGCATAAACCCGGCGTATTCGACCAGCGCCCTGTCAGCAACCGGCCCGATGTGCTCAAATTCGCCACGGCACCTTTGGACCAGCCCTTGGAGATCACCGGCCGGGTAACGGTCCGGCTTTACGTCTCGACCGATGTGAAAGACACCGATTTCACGGCAAAATTGGTGGACATTTACCCCGATGGCCGCGAGATTCTGATGCTTGACGGCATTCAGCGCCTCAAATTCCGCAATAGTTTTGAACGTCCCCAATACTTGGAGCCTGGGAAAATCGCCGAACTCGAGATCGACCTGTGGTCCATCAGTTTGATCTTCAACAAAGGCCACCGGATCGGATTGCATGTTTCGAGCAGCAATTACCCGCGTTTCGAGCGCAATCCCAACACGGGCGAGGACTTTCCTGTCCAAGGCGAGCCCATGCCGGTAGCCCACAACACCGTGTACATGGGCGTGCGTTACCCCAGCGCGTTGATACTGCCGGTGCGACGCTAGTATATTCTTGCCATCATGAACGATACCCGCACGAAATCCTGGTGGATCGGATTAACCGCCGAGAAGGTCTTGGGGCTTGTTTTTGTAATTGCCGCGGCTCTCAAAGCATTTGACCTCGAGGCCTTTGCCATGCAAATCCGTTACTATCATGTGCTCCGAGCGCCGGCCGCCCTGTCAGCCGCCGCCATTGGCTCGGTGGCGTGGGAAACCTTGCTGGGCGTCGCCATGATTGTCGGGTTGCGGCTTCGGGGATGGACCTTCGCCGCGGTAACGGCCACCCTCGCGGTGTTCACCGGTCTTATTCTTTATGCCTGGTATTTCCACGATCTCGCGGATTGCGGCTGCTTCGGCTCGCTTGCTCCACTGGGCCCCGGCGCCACCACCGCAAAGAATGTCGTGTTTCTGGTTCTTACGATAATGGCATGGTTTGGTCTTCGAAGCGGCCACACGCATATCGAGGGTACACTGTGGCAGCATCCCTACCTGAAGGCCGCCGTGGTTTTGGCTTCGTGCGTGCTGGTGGTGCTCGCGGGAGTATTCCATGCGCCGTTCGAGAGCGCCGAGGCAAATCCCGACGGAGGAAACGGCGAAGACGGGCTTTCCCTTGCGTTCGAAGTTGAGTATGAGGGACAGCAGTATGATACTTCCGAAGGCGAGTATTTCATTGCCTTTTTCAGCGATACGTGTCCGGAATGCCAAGCTGAGACCCCATTACTCAATGATTACACGTACATACCGGAGATGCCGACCGTCCTCGCTTTCCTGCTGGTGGAAAGCGAGGAGACCTTGCAATTCTATCGCAGTCTGGCCGAGTTTCCCGCCATCGAAATGCAGCCGGGCCAATGGATTCAATACATCGACGCTGCGCCTCCGCGCTTCTACCTCGTGCGCGACGGCAAGGAAATCACCCACTGGGACGATCACCTGCCGCCGCTCGAGACGATCCTCGCAGCCTGCGAAGACGGTGCTACGGCAGTGACGGAGCCGTAAATGGCTTCTGCTTGCTCCTGGATACCGAGATGCCCAATGAATACATAACTCTCCTTCGAACGCGCCGATGGGAGTTCCTACGCACATGCCCTGATGACATCGCAGACGTGAGCAATTTCTCTGTCGGTCAACTCCGGGAAACACGGCAATGACACGATGCGTGTTACGGCGTGTTGCGAGACGGACAGATCGACTGCCCGCCATTGCCTGTTCTTCATGGCGGGCTGATAAGGATCGAGATAGGGGTAGTGAATCGCCGTAGCGATCCCGCGATTCGCGAAACATTCACGCAAAGTGTCGCGCTCTTCATGCAGGGCGACGCAAAGATGACCCACGTAAGACAGGCCAGGGACATGCACAATGCGAAGGGGCGTACCCTCAGCCGCCGTTCGGTAGCGGGTTACAATGGCACGGCGTTTTTCATTCCATCTGTCCAGATACGGCAGCTTCATGCGCAACACAGCGGCCTGTATTTCATCCATGCGGCTGTTCCGCCCGCCCGGGGTGACCGATTTGTAGCGATCGTGCCAGCCGTATTGCCGCAAAGTGCGTAGTCGCGCGGCGAAGTCATCGTTGCCACACACCACAGCCCCGCCGTCGCCCATTCCTCCAAGATTTTTCGTCGGATAGAAACTGAACGTGCCGAGATCGCCCCATGCGCCCGCGCGCCGTCCTTCTGCCATCGCGCCATGCGCTTGGGCACAGTCTTCGATTACAGCCACAGGCCTATCGCCGATCGTTCTACGGATGGCATCCACATCTCCGAGTTGTCCGAAAAGATGCGTGACAACCACGGCTTTTGTCCGGTCGCCCAGCGCCGCGGCAACGGAGTCCGGCGACAATGTCAGCATATCGGGATCGATGTCGGCATAAACGGGAGTCGCACCCACGAGAAGAACCGCCGTACTTGTGTAGCCACCGGCATTCGCGGCCGTAATGACTTCGTCACCGGGGCCGCAATCCACGCACCGCAGGGCAAGTTCAAGGGCATCGGTGCCATTGGCGACGGCGACGGCGTGAGGAAGGCCGCAGTATGCTGCGAACTCGTACTCGAAGGCCTTATGTTCCGATCCCATGATATACCAGCCGGACGAGGCAACGCGTTCAAGCGTCTCGCGCATTGCATCGGCCATGGCTACATAGAATCGTTTGAGATCATTGAACGGCACCTGCATGGCAATATCCTGTGTAATCTTCAAAGATGGTTTTGCCGCCGACAGGGGCACAATCCGCGCCCCACCTGCGCTGTTCGCGACCGCCTTGCCGGCGCAAGAATCTTAACGGAGCCCGCTTGGTGTTGCAATAACCCGAAGCAAATCGGGTAATTTGAGCTTTTCTCCCTTGTTCCCACCCCCTTCGATGCGCTAAAGTCCTTTACGGGGAACCGCTTTCTAGGCTCCTGCCTTTATTGCCTGCTTATTCGTGGAGGAGGAACATCATGGGTGGATTGTTTGGCGTTGTTTCGAAGGAAGACTGCGTTGGCGATTTGTTTTACGGGACGGATTATCATTCGCATCTTGGCACGTCCCGCGGGGGACTGGCGGTACTGAACGGGGAAGGGTACACACGGCATATTCATGACATCTCGACGGCGCAATTCCGGTCTAAATTTGAAGATGACATCATTCACATGCATGGACGTAGCGGCATCGGGGTCATCAGCGACTACGAATCGCAGCCGCTGATCATCGGGTCGCATCTGGGACCTTACGCCATCGTGACCGTCGGTGCCATCAAGAATGCCGACGCCCTCGCCAAGCAAGCGTTCGAGAAGCGGACCACGCATTTTTCGGAGATGAGCGGGGGTGGGATCAACCCTACCGAATTATTCGCTACCCTGATTAACAAAGAGGGTTCCTTCGAAGAAGGCATTCAGGCGGCGCAAAGCGCCATCGAGGGTTCGTGTACGCTGCTCTTATTGACGCAAGAGGGCATTTATGCCGCGCGGGACCGCTTTGGCCGCACGCCCTTAATCATCGGAAAAAAGGACGGCTCGCATGCCGCCACGTTCGAAACGACGGCACTCCCAAATCTCGGGTACGAGATTGACCGGTATCTTGGCCCTGGCGAAATTGTGTTGATTACCGCCGAGGGCGTCGAGCAGAAGGCGCCCCCGGGCGACGAATTGCGGATTTGTTCGTTTCTCTGGGTATATTATGGGTTTCCTTCTTCGAACTATGAGGGCATTAACGTTGAGGTGGTGCGCAACCGGTGTGGTGCAGCACTTGCTGTAAACGACGATCAGGATATAGACCTTGTGGCGGGCATCCCGGATTCCGGTACAGGCCATGCGATTGGTTACGCCAACATCTCGAAGACTCCCTACGTGCGCCCGTTCGTGAAATACACCCCGACCTGGCCCCGCAGTTTCATGCCCCAAATTCAGGAGATGCGCAGCCTCGTCGCCCGCATGAAATTGATTCCCATTGTGGAACTTATTCAGGGGAAACGGCTGTTGTTTTGCGAGGACTCGATCGTGCGAGGCACACAGCTTCACGATACCATCCAGCAATTCTACGATTACGGGGCCCTCGAGGTGCATATGCGGCCGGCATGTCCTCCACTTGTCTATAGTTGCCAATTCCTGAATTTCTCGCGTTCGCGGAGCGTCATGGACCTTGCGGGCCGGCGTGCCATTAAGGAGCTCGAGGGAGATGGAGAAGAGAATATTCACAAATACATCGACGCCTCGACACCGGAATACGCGGCCATGGTTGAACGTATTCGCCAACGTCTTTCCCTGTCGACGTTGAAGTACCAGAAGCTCGAAGACCTTGTGAAAGCGATCGGCCTGCCTAAAACAAATTTGTGCACCTATTGCTGGGACGGCTGCCAGGGCCACGACCAGCGCTGCGGGAAATGACGGTTATCGTCACGCTCGCCCTTCCGCGGTCATAATAGGAAGTCGAGAATACGTCCTCTTTTCCTTGATCGCCTTGGGGGTTTCAACGACGAACAGTGAAGTGATGGCCGACAGGGCCAGGGCCTTACTGCTGGTTTATTCGTCTACGCTTTCCCCTTTCCTTCCTATGTATTTTCACCAAAATGCGTTGTGAGAACAGCTTTACGTCATGTTGACGGTCTCCTGTCATTCCGACAAGTACTCGACAACAAGTCGCCGTGTTCAATTTTAAGCGACCGAGTTTCTTTCTGGTCTGCAAGCCATTGTAAAACAAAAACTTAGCTCGATCTGTGCGCTTCCTGAAGCCCCCTTGATTTCCTTGGCATCTGCATTGCGCTCCTAATTACCCAGTGCAACGTGAGCCTTCCGTAAAAGGGGGAGACCTTGGAATGGATATAATGGCACACAGATCGGTTATCGCCCGAATCGTCCTGGCCTTGACGTTGGCGTCGACGCTTGTTATTAGTCCAGCGGGCGCAACTCCGAGTAGCGCCGGCGACGCAGTGCTTGTGTCGGTAACGCCGGCGGCGTATGTGGACAGTGATGGGGACGGTCTTTCCGATGAAGTCGAGGCCGCGCTGGGCACGGACCCGCTCAATTTTGATACCGACGGCGACGGCATACCCGATGGATGGGAGGTGTGGAACGGGCTCGACCCCAATGACCCTGATGACGCCTATGAAGATGCGAATGGTGACGGCCTCGTAAATATCGAGAAATTCGATCTCGGGCTTGATCCTTACAATAACGATTCTGACGGGGACGGCTATTGGGACGTTATCGAGTTTGCGCGCGGCACCGATGGCGCGTCAGCCAGCTCCTATCCCAAGAGCGGCGTTCCCTGTGACGTAGACCAGAGCGGGACGGTTGATGCGGCAGATCTCCAACACGTGGTTAACGGTGCGTTAGGGGTGCCGACACCTGTTCCGGCTGATGTGAATGGGGTCGGAGAGGTGGATGCCGTTGATGTGCAGGCAGTAGTCCTCGCCGTATTGGGAATGGATTCTTGATATGCTTGGCGACAAATGCACAGATTCCACATGTAGAGACATGGGGGTTCTCAAAATGAACCAATATCGTTGGCCGATTATCGGAGGGTATGGCATGTGGCGGCAGAATACGGTCTTTGCTCTTTTGATTATCGTGTGTTTTCCGGCATTCGCATTTGACGACGGAAGCCTTCCAACGGTTTCCGACACGACAGCCGTGGCTCTTAAGAATCTTACCTCATCCGAGACAACGCCCATAGTGCCTAATGCTACGAGAACAATCTACGACACGGCTTCTCCAACTGTAGGGACGGCCCAATCGCCGGATTATGCGCCCGCCACCAGCGTTTCGATTGATTACAGCGGCATGAGCGACACGGTAAGCGGGTTAAAAACCGTTTCCTTGTGGGTGCGGGCG
>JAWODE010000250.1:0-5010 GCA_046483455.1 Candidatus Hydrogenedentota bacterium
CTTCTTCCCCGAACGATGCAACGGCCCAGTCTTCATAGAAATCGACGGAAATGAGATGCCGCAAGGTTTCCACATCGGCGGAAAATCCCTTGTACGCCTCGCCACCACAGTTCACGCGCAGATCGGCCGCAGCCCCCACAACCTCGATCGCCGACACCACCGGCAGTCCCTTATGATCCGTGAACACAACATCGAGAACACCGTCCGAGACCGCCACATTATTCACTTGAATCCGGACCGCGCTATTTTTGCCTGCCTCCTTGAAAATATCCAGGCGTTCCGCTGCCTTCACCCCTTCGACCTCGATGCTGAACACCCGCTCGCCGGGGCTATCGTAATGGGGTTCGCAGAGATGAAGCGTGACGCTGTAGGTCCCATCGGGCACGGTAAAGCGGTACGCGTTCATGCCGTACCGTAGGGTCTGATACAACGCATTGTCTTCGGTATCCGCAAAATCGATACCATCGAAGCGCGTCGTCTCGCCGCCATCCACCTGAATAGGGCCCTCGGGATCGGGGGCCCACGGTTCCTGGTCCCATGCAGCCGTGGCAAGCGCAGAAACATTAGGACCGAGGATGCGGGTGCGCCAGTGAATGCCCAGCAGGCCGGTGCAGCCGTAGCGAAGGGCGTCGTAAGCATCGCGGCGCATGCGGCCTACCCACAACTGGGGACTCACCATGGCGGGGTCGTCCTCGAGCCACGGGATCGCCCATTTCGCACGGTTTTCGACGTCCGCGAAGCCGGGCTCGACGGGCGCATGCCCCACCGACCGATTAATGCAGCTTACCGGCATCGCGGGCGGCAGAACGCGCCCAAAAAGTGCGCGATCGTCCTGAGGACCCAGCACCCATCCGCACGTGGCGAGCGTAAAGGGCGCTTCCACTTCCGACGCTGCCGCGATGGCCAGTTCGATGTCCGCGATGGTGTCTTTCACCTGGTCTGACTGAGCCCCCTGCCAAGTCCAGGTCTCAGGGGTCCAGAACCAATAATAATCAAGCGGATGGGCCGCCATGATGCGTTGAAACATCCCCGCGTACAATTCCTGGACGGTGGCGGGGTCCAGTGCCGCGCTGCCATCGTCCCCGATAAACTGGCCCACGCCGGGTCCACCACAATTAATATGGATGTTCACATCCTCGCCCGTCACGCTGATCCCGGCAATGGCGGGGTATTCGATCTGTTCCACGAAATCGATGTTGAGCGTACCGTCAGCCACGCGAACCATCTCGAAAGAGACGTCGAGCGCGGCATCTTTGCCGACGCGCGCGTAGATATCAAGGTTATCAATGGCCGTAATGCCCTCGATCTTGACGTCAAACACCCGGCTGCGCATTTCGTTGTACGCCACTTCACTGAAATGTAACGTGACCGTATAAAAGCCGTCGGGGACCGAGATGGTATAACCATCGAGATCGAACCGGACGGACTGATATACGGCGTCCAACGCGGTGCCTTTAATCGGGTTATCGTAATGCGCCGTCTTGCCGCCGATTGCTTGGAACTTCCTCAAACCGGGAGCATAGCGTTTACGAACCTCGCGCGGGACGGTCAAGGGCGTCTCGGTGCCGATGCAGGTCTTCACCCCGACAAACCGCGCAAAAGCAAAAGCCTCGCGAAACATCGCCCCCGTACGGTTAAAGACTTCAACGCACTCGTCGGGAGTGTCCGGACGGGGGCTGAGGCCCCGCATGATGTCGGACCCGAAATCGTCGCGGTCATACATGTCTGCCGCGCCCAGGGGGTAATCACCGGTCGCTTTTGGAGAAAGGCCCCACCCGACGGGCAAAGCCGTGTTGTAGTAAATCGCGGGATAGCCGTGTTCAACCGTGCCGTCGCTGTTCGCATCGTCCGGGCGACCAATCCATACCGTGGGTTCAGCGTTCGGGCGGTCTTCGGGATAGGTATGCAACCCGATGAAGTTCATGCGCAACTTGGGGAGTTGTCCGATAATCGCTTTGTAATCGTCGAGGTTCCACCAATCCGGTCCCTCGGGAAAGTCGTGAAAGGGCAGGATGCCGCGCGTGGCAAAAAGCGGAATTTCCTCGATATCAAAGTCCGGAAGCTTAAACGGTATCCTCTCGTCAGGGATGACGTCCCCATGCAGATAAAAACGCACGCCCAGCAATTCCGCGAAACGGTACACGCCGTACAGGGTTGCGATATCGCTCGAACCCGCGATTACTACGAGCTTACAGTCGCGGTGCGACACCGTCTTGATGACATACTCCTGATCGAGACGGGCCGCATCCCATGGGGTATCGTCGATATCTCGCGGAGGGTCCGAAGCAGGCACATACATCATCGACCCAACCACGATGGCATCGTGGGTAACCTCTTCGGTCTCTACGATGGGAAGCAGCGTACCGGTTCGAACGTAGATGTACCGCCGTGCCTCGGCCGCGGCGAATTTCACCACCGGCGGAGCATCTTCCGGCACGAGGATCTCTTTCGGCGCCGCCAGCGCTCCCCAGCCGAACATCACACATAGCCCAAGCACCGCGGCCTTCCACATGTCTCCCCCTTTTGCCCTCAGCGACGCGGCATCAGAATTTTTCCCAGTGCAGGACCTCGCTCAACTCGCGTTTGGCCGGGCTGGGAAACTCGCCGGGGTGCCCCAACGCGACCAGACTGACCAGCTTGTAGCCCTCGGGAGCACCCACCATCGCACGAAGTTTATCCGCATACGGTTTCTTATCGCCGGCCACCCAACACGTGCCGAGACCGTGAGCGCGTGCGGCTACCAGCATGTTCTGGGTCGCGGCCGCGCCATCCTCGATGTAATATTTACCATCCTGACAGATGACGGCAATACACGCCGCGGCCGTCGCGATAAACTTTCCGAAATCCGTGGTCTCCGCAATCTGCTTGCGCATCTCCGGCTTCGTAACGACGACGAATTCCCACAACTGCTCGTTGCGGCCCGTAGCCGCCAGCCGACCACAGTCCACGATATCTTCGATAACTTCCTTCCGCACCGGGTCCGGTTTAAAAGAACGGATACTTCGGCGACTCTTGAGGGCTTCAATTGCATCCATAGCACCTGCATCTCCCCATTTGCTGAGTAGTGATTACTGTGAGCGTACCTTCGATGCACACCGGGTCTTCTACAGTCTTGCGCACCGGGAATCAGCGTAAACGTGAAGCCCCTGCAAGATCAAGCAGCAAAGCCACCCCCCCATTAAGTTTAATCTTGCCCTTGTGACTCTGGGCCAGAATCGGTACCATGGCGAAACACCAATATTGAGAAGGAGGACTGTCATGCTCGCTGTACTGCTGGCCATCGTATCTGGAGCTACATTGGAGGTAGAGGCGCCGGGATTCGCCCAACCATGGAGCAATGCCCCCGCCCGCTTTGATATTACGCAATACGGTCCGGAAGCCACCGCCCGGGTGTTTGATCCAACGTCGGGACAGGAAATCCCGGCAAAGGTCCAGCAGCAGCTCGATAAACGCTATGTGTACTGGATTCGCACGGACGACGGCTCCCGGCCCTGTGCATATACCATCGAAACGGAATCGGTGCCTGCCCAAACGCCTGTTTTCGTCGGCGCAGGCGACATGCTTTCGTACGGACGCCCCGGCGTGGTCGCGGATCTCGGCATTGGCCTCTGGGCGACGGCCATGCCCATCGATTGGGACGGCGACGGCAACTGGGACCTCCTTTACAGTTGCCAGGACAAACCACAAAGAGGCATTTATCTCTACCTCCAGGAATCGCAAAACGTCTTCCGCAAGGTAAAACGTTTTACCGACGGCGTGTCATATTGCGCGTTGGCCGACATGAACGGTGACGGCGAAGAGGACCTGCTTGGAGGCGAGCACTGGTGGGAAAGCGTGCGCGACCCCGACGGATGGACCCGTCATGACGGCCCGTTCAAAGAGCCCGAAGGACGCATCCGTGCCTTTCTGTCGCGCCAGGTCGACTGGGATGGCGATGGTCTCCTCGACCTCATCAAGGCGGCCGGCGATTGGGAAGACTACGGATGGGATATGGGATTTGACGAAACCGGCGATTGGACGCGTGGCCCACTCCATGGCTACCTCTGGTTTCACAAAAACACGGGAACCAACGAGCATCCCGTGTATGCGGAAGGCATCCGTCTCGAAGCCGATGACAGTCCTATCGACGTGTACGGCAATCCCTGCCCATGCATCGCCGACTGGGACGGCGACGGCGATCTGGATTTGGTTTGTGGCGAGTTTCGTGACGAATTTACCTACTTCGAGAACGTGGGGACGCGCACAAACCCCCGCCTGGCGCCCGGACGGCCCGCAATGACGCGCAACGGCCGTCTCAAGATTGACCTGTGCATGATGAATCCCCTCCCCTGCGACTGGAACGGCGATGGACAACCCGACCTGATTGTGGGTCAGGAAGACGGGCGCGTGAGCATCATCCTGAACCTTGGTGTCAGCCGCGGGGCCCCCTTGTTTGCCGAGGAATTCTTCCTGAAGGAAATCGATCCTCCTATCAAATCCGGCGGACTGGTGACGCCATGGCTCGACACCGAAAACGGCAATCTTTATTGTGGCAATACCGCGGGCTATATCGAACTCTTCCGCGTGCGCGAGGGGGCCTACCTCGAAGGCCAGTACCTGCGCGAGGGGCGCGAACCGTTCCGCATCCAGGCCGGATACAACCTCAGCGTACAGGGTCCCGCCGAAGAAAAGTGGGGCTACACCGTCCCCTGCCTGGGCGATCTGAACAACGACGGCAAAAAAGAAATCATCTACAACTCGATCATTGGCCGCATCGAGCGGCTGCTCCTCCAGCGTATCGGCCTTGTAACGCGCGAACCCCTTCGCGTCGCATGGCCCGGTGAACCGGCCTATCCTGAGTGGAATTGGTGGAAACCGGAGCCCGCTCATCTCGTCGTGCAGTGGCGCACCCGCCCCAATGTGCTCGATTGGGACGGCGACGGGCGCGAGGACCTTATCGCCGTCGATCATGAAGGCTACCTCGCCTTCTATCGCAGCACCGGCGACGTGCTCGAACCCGGCAAACGCGTC
>JAWODE010000326.1:0-5204 GCA_046483455.1 Candidatus Hydrogenedentota bacterium
AACACGTGCACAAAGTCTGGGGATAAGACCAGTACCTCGGACGGATGGGTCCTGTTATGTATATGGCAACGAAAGGAGGTGTCGTCATGAGGCACAGCCACGAGAATGTGAAGCTTCCAGCAGGCAGCGCGGGGACGATTGCAGTAGTTATAATTGTTTTTGTCTTGGCGTTTCTAGCCCTTCTCTGGGTACTGCATCGGAGAAGAATCGCTTCTGACGGGCTGACTGGAGGAGAACGTGAGCGTCTTCCATTCCCTCATCGGGAAATTCTGTCGATGCTGCGGCAGCACGGAAGTCCTATAACACAAGCGCAAATTGCCGATACAATTCCTGTAAGGCCGGGCGAGTTGGCGGAAGCCCTGAAAGATCTGGAGCAAGAAGGCCTCGTTACACGTCAGTGGGACAAAGAAAAGGACACTTACTCGGTGACGGCCCCCTGAGAAGGCATTCCAGGCTAGGACATACGGATGAGTAAAAAAGGCGCGGGAAATGAGCAAGAACAAACAAATAGCCGTATCGGGCCTGGCGAAACGTTTCGGCGAGGTAACAGCCGTCGAGTCTGTCACCTTCGATGTTCGAGAAGGGGAATTGTTCGGTTTCCTCGGTCCCAACGGCGCGGGCAAGACCACGACCATTAATATGCTTA
Source organism: Candidatus Hydrogenedentota bacterium (assembly GCA_046483455.1). Classification (GTDB taxonomy): domain Bacteria; phylum Hydrogenedentota; class Hydrogenedentia; order Hydrogenedentales; family SLHB01; genus UBA2224. Next base: position 647 of record JAWODE010000326.1, read on the forward strand.
CCGGTCTGGCACGCCCTGACGCGGGCACGATACGTATCGCGGGGATTGACTGCTCGAGAAACCCGAAAGCGGCCCAGCATCTGATGGGGGTGGTGCCCGATGAAAGCAATCTCTATCCCGAGTTGACCGGCTTCGAGAATCTGTGCTTCTGCGGAGCACTCTACGGTATGACGCGGCGCGACCGCGAACATCGGGCACGGGGGCTTTTGGAAAACTTCGGGCTCTCTCAAGCCGCCGGGCGCAAGTTCGGCGGATACTCGAAAGGCATGAAACGCAAACTCACCATTGCCGCGGGAATCATCCATCAGCCACAAATACTGTTTCTCGATGAACCGACTACCGGCATTGACGTCGCCAGCGCGCGGTACATCCGGCAAATGATCGCCGAGCTCAACAACGCCGACACGACCATCCTGCTTACAACCCACTATATCGAGGAAGCCGAGCGGCTTTGCCGGCGCATTGCCTTTATCGTGCAGGGACGCATCGTGCGCCTTGATACCGTCGAGAACCTCATGCGCGAAACCCAAGGGCGCCACACGGTCGAATTTACGGTGTCCGATGGCGCCGAGGCATTGTGTGCCGCCGTTCGCGAAACCTTTCCGGCCTTTCAATGCCATGACGTTTCGTCTTCGGTACTACGTGTCCAATCGCCCAACCCCATCCCCATCGGCCCGCTGGTACACTTGTTCGAAGACCGGGGTGCGGAAGTCTCCGAAGCGCGCAAAATCCGTCCGTCTCTCGAGGATGTTTTTGTCCATGTCACGGGCATTGAAGCTACCGCCATGAAACAAGAACGGGAAAAGGCTGGAAAGGGATAAAGGATTACAATCTTTTTCCAGCTCTTTTGCTTGCCGAACGCCGGGGGCTTCAGGTAAGCGGCTTTATTCATCGAAACGATATCTGTATAGTTTTGACTATGACTGACGCTTTCGGTTGGGCAACCCAATCGTACGGGGGAACCAGCGATTAATCCCTGACCGAATAAAGAATATGAGCCACAAGGAGAAAGCCATGCCAAATAGAGATGTTGTGATTATTGGCGGCGGGCCCGCGGGAATCACCTTTGCGAATCAGTACAAACGGATGAACCCGGAAGCAGACATTGTAATGTTTCGTCCCGAAGCCAAATCAATGATCTATTGCGCAATACCGTACGCAATCGAAGGACTTTTCGATTCAAGCAAGGTCCTAAAGCGCGATGAATTGGTTACCGATGCAGGAGTTCAATTATTCAAGCGCAGTATCGTTGGAGTGAATTTTGAAGAGCAAGAGGTGATTGACGACGCCGGAGAATCGCATGGCTACCGCACCTTGTTCCTGGCCACCGGCGCCCAACCCTTCCGTCCGCCGATCCCGGGCGCGGAAGCTCCCAATGTTTTTACGGTCAAAACAGAAAAAGACATGCGCGATATCATTGCGCGCGTTAAAAAGGGGACCAAACGAGCGATTGTGGTCGGCGCGGGCGCCATCGGCATTGAACAGGCGCAGGCATACCGCAAAAACGGTATCGAGACATGGCTTATCGACATTGCCTCTCATGTCCTTCCCAACATGATCGACGAAGACATGGCGGCGCCGCTCGAGAAGGAGTTGCATGATTTAGGAGTGCGGACGGTTTTAGGGGGTCGAGTAGAGTCCATGCAGGAAACGGCTTCCGGAGTTGACAAAATCCATCTCTCGACTGGAGAAGATATCGAATTGGACCCGGAGACGGATTTTGTTTGCTTTGCAATAGGTATGAAGCCCGATATCGAAATTTTCGCGAAAGCCGGCTTAGCGGCAACGCGTGACGGGATTATCATCGACTCCCAAATGCGAACAAGCATTCCAGGCGTTTACGCCGCGGGCGATTGCTGCGCCTTTAAATCCGCTATCGACGGTCACCCCGTGGGCGGGAAATTGGCTACGGCAGCAGTTCCTATGGCAAAGGTAGCGGCCCGGGTTGCCTCGGGCGAAGACGAGGCGTACCCGGGTTTCTACAATGGAGCGGCCACGTGTGTCGGCGATTGGAGAATCGGCGCCACGGGATTCACCGCCGCAACCGCCGAAGAACGCGAAATCTCTCCGGTAACCGGTTATGGACAAATGACAACCACCTTCCCCATGATGCCCGCGGCCCAAATGCTGAAGGTGAAAATCGTGGCGGATCAAAAAGATTTCAGAATTATTGGCGGTCAAGTATTGAGCAATACGTTCCCCGCCACCGACAAAGTCGACATTATAACCCTGGCAATTCAGCAGCAGATGACTCTCCGAGAGCTGTCAAAGCTCGCATACAGCGCGCAGCCCTGGCAAAGTTTTTTCCCGGCCCGCAACGCGATTGTGATGGCTTGCGAAGATGCACTGGGACTTCTCGGGAAGCCGGCGGCGAAAGACAAAACAAGTAAAAAAGCCGCAACATCTGTAGAATAGCCTTAAGCTGGGTTATAACCTGAACAGCACGCGCCAGCGGGCAAGGTGTTGCGTCCATGATCGATTCTGCAATACTCCCTTGCCATCGGCGCCCTACTCAGCGGTGGAGGAGCACGCCATGGCGATATTGATTCTCATCGGGGCACTGGCTGGACTGGTCATGGGCGCCGTCGGAGTCGGTGGTGGAGCCATCATAATCTTTTGTTTAGCGGTTTTGGCCAAATTCCCTCAAAAAATCGCCCAGGGAACAACGCTGTTTATAGTGGCCGCGCCGGTCAGTCTCCTGGCCGCAATGCGATACTATAAACAAGGCTATGTCGATCTGAAAGCAGGCCTTACCATAATGGCGACTTTCCTTCTGTTTAGTTTTGTTGGCGCGCACGTCGGCGTTCATCTGCCAAGTCATCTATTGAAGATTCTTCTGGGAATCATGCTTTTATTTATGGGAACCAGACTTGTTTTTGGCGGGTGGGCGGCGATGCGCTAACAACACCCCCGCAAAGATTTCGTCGCTAGAGATACGTACTTGAACATGCGAGATAGGGCTCGGTCTAATGGAATATCAAGCCATCGGGATAATTCACACGCCGTATACATTGACAAGCGGCGCTCCGTATCAGCCAGTCGAACTCGATGATCAGAAAGGGCGCCATTTCTATATCGAGATAGACGAAAAATATGGGCCCGCCTTGCACCGTTTGGATTCCTTTACGTACGTGTACCTTCTTTACCATATCGATCGGTTAAAGGAATCATTTGAAGTGCACGTGACGCCTCCCTGGACGGGAGGAGCTATGACGGTCGGCGTTTTTGCGAGTCGCTCGCCGTTGCGTCCGAACCCAATTGGTCTCAGCGTGGTGCGCCTTTTGTCCGTCGAGGGCAATCGTGTTTATACGTCGCCCCTCGATGTCTTCAACGGTACACCCCTCCTTGACATAAAGCCCTACCTTCAGGAGCTGGACGCAAAGCACGATGCGAATTATGGCTGGGTTGACGAATTGCCGGACCGCGAGCACTTAAAGCTGCACTTGAAAGGCATTCCTCATGACTATTAGGGAGATATCGATACCCAAAACACCTTGTTTTTTCTTCACAGACAAGTAATATTATGAGGAGTACGAAGACAGGAAAGGAAAGTGGCGGATGAAGCGCTGGATCGTTTTCTGGAACATCCTCGCCAAAGACATGCGCTCGTACTATCTCAAGCCACCCAATATCAGTTGGGGAATTGTCTTTCCTTTTGCCTGGACCGCCATGTTCTTCATCAAAACAGGGTCCGGCCTGGAGAGCATTCAGACGGTCTTGCCCGGCGTAATGGCGGTCTCTGTGCTGTTTGGCACCACCTCGATGCTGGCGGTAACCGTTACGTTCGAGAAAAAGGGCCGTTCCTTCGAGCGCTTGCTACTCGCCCCAATCCCCCTCGAGTTGCTCATGCTCGCGAAAACCGCCGGCGCCATCCTCTTCGGCATCGCCAATGCGTTCGTGCCGGTGATTATGGCGGCTTTTTTTATAAACCTTTCCTCCGTGCATTGGGGAGCGCTTCTTCCCGCCGTGATTTTGATTGCGATCAGTTCGACCTTTTTGGGCCTGTTTGTGGCCGTTTCCGTAAGCGAGGTATTTGAAGCGCAAACCTTCTCGAATTTTTTCCGATTTCCGATGATTTTTTTCTGTGGTCTGTTCTTTCCTATTGAGAAAATCCCTGTGTTCCTGAGACCAATTTCATATATATTCCCCCTGACTTACGGGGCGGATGTTCTTCATGGAGCTATTCACGGAGCCCACGGCATGCCTTTCCCTCTCGACTTTACCTTGCTCAGTGTTTTTTGCGTAGGACTCTTTGTCGTGAGCCTCCGAAACATAAAGAAGAGATGGATCGTTTAAGCGCAAAACCAGACGCAAGACTTCTTTACCGAAGAATAGACGCTTTCCGGAATCCTGCCGGCCGGCAAACGTAACCATAAACAACACAAGCGGGCCCCCTCGCGCTGCATCCTACCCTTTGATTTGCGCCGGGATTTATGCCGTGCCTTCGATGTTGCCGGGCTCGTGGCGGTGCTTGAGGGAGCGTTCGAAGTAATCGTCGAGCAATTCAAACTCGAATTCCTCGATCATATCGTCGATGGTGAATTCGTCGGTTTCGCTG
>JAWODE010000377.1:0-3548 GCA_046483455.1 Candidatus Hydrogenedentota bacterium
GAAAATTTGTCCGGTGTGGGTTTTGAACATGACGACCCCATTTTCATCGTCTACGGGTGAGCCAAATGGCTCATGGTTCGCTGTCCCAGCCGTTTTTCGTTTCCGCACTGCGGGCTCTGACCCTTTCAACAGTTCCGTTGTCCCCGAAGTTTTTCCTATAACAAGGCGCAGAAGGACCGCGCTTGTGACTAAACCAGCACTCATACTGGCCATTCTCGCCGCGTTCCTGTTCCCTTGTTCGCCGGCAAAAGCCGGGGAGGCTGCCCCACCGACCCCCGCCGAACGACTCCGCCTCTTCAACGCTGAGTCCCTGCGCCTTGCCATCGAGGACCTGTCACGTGAATTCGGCGATCGTTACCTTGATGGTTCCCCGTTCCTTGAGTCCCTCGACCGCTACGAACAATGGGCCCGCGAGCTTCGCGAGACCGCTAACCTCAGCGAGCAATCCGGACTTTGGGGTTGGCAGGACAACGACTCCTCCGTCCAGGCCCATGTCGACGAAATCCTCGCCTTCCAGCGCAGAGTCCTTCTTACCAATCCTCTGCTCGATTTCGACCGCATCCTGCTTATAAAACGCAGCGAAGCCAATCTCGGTCTGCCCATGAACTGGGAGAGCAATTCCAGTATCCCGCGCGACGGCATCGATAATGAACTCTGCACCCTTTCACTGAAAGACCCACAGGCGGAGCTCGTCACCCTTCTCAAACCCGAGGGCGGACGTTTCGTGGGGGACGTGGACCTCCATTTCGACGGCTCCCGCATGCTCTTCTCTATGCCCGATGAAAACCGCCGCTGGCAGATATTCGAGATCGCCGCCGACGGCACAGGCCTTCGCCGCCTTCCGCTCATCCTCGAACCCGATGTCGACAACTACGACGCCTGCTACCTCCCCGACGGCGCGATCATGTTCACCTCCACCGCCCCCTTTATCGGCGTCCCCTGCGTGACAGGCTCCTCGCACGTATCGCATCTCTTCCGCTACGTCCCCGGAACCGGCGCCATCCGCCGCCTCACCTTCGACCAAGACCACAACTGGTGCCCGACCGTCCTCAACAACGGCCGTGTCCTGTACCTCCGCTGGGAATACTCCGACATCCCCCACTTTGTGTCGCGCATCCTCTTTCACATGAATCCCGACGGCACCAACCAGGCCGAGTACTACGGCAGCAATTCCTACTGGCCCAATGGACTCTTTTTCGCCCGTCCCGTACCCAACCATCCCACGATGGTCGTTGCTATTGTGTCCGGCCATCACGACGTGCCGCGCATGGGCGAACTGGTTCTTATCGATCCTGCCCGCGGGCGCGCCCGCGCCAACGGCGTCGTCCAGCGTATCCCCCAACGCGGCAAACCCGTAAATCCCGTGATTCTCGACGGACTGGTAATGAACAACTGGCCAAAATTTCTTCATCCCTATCCGCTCAGCGGCAAATACTTCCTCGTTTCTGCGAAACCCACGCCCGAATCGAAGTGGGGAATCTACCTCGTCGATGTTTTCGACAACATGACACTTATCAAGGAGATGGACGGCTACGCCTTATTCGAGCCGATACCCTTGCGTCCCACACCGGTTCCGCCAAGTGTCGCTCCGCGCGTGAACCTGGACGACCCAGAAGCCACGGTTTATCTCACCGATGTCTACGCCGGTCCCGGCCTTGACGGCATTCCACGCGGCACGGTCAAGCAATTGCGCCTTTTCACCTACCATTTCGCGTACCACGGCATGGGCGGGCAGATAAATCGTATCGGATTCGACGGTCCCTGGGATATCAAACGGATCTTGGGCACGGTCCCGGTCGAGACGGACGGCAGCGCCATGTTCCGCGTGCCTGCCAACACGCCCATCTCGATCCAGCCCCTTGACGCGGAAGGCAAAGCCCTGCAATTGATGCGGAGCTGGTTTGTCGGCATGCCCGGCGAGGTCGTCTCGTGTGCGGGATGCCACGAACCCCAGAACACCACTCCACCTTCGCGGAACACCCTCGCCGCCAAGCGGCCGCCCTGCGAAATTGCGCCCTGGTACGGCCCCACCCGGGGGTTCTCCTTCATACGCGAGGTCCAGCCCGTTCTAGACAAGTACTGCATAGGGTGCCATGACGGCAAAGAGGTCCTTCCCGACTTTCGCCGCGCCCCACCCGTCCATCCACCCGCGGGACACGATCCTTACGCCAAGGGTACGAAATTCTCGCCCTCGTACATGGCGCTTCGCCGCTATGTGCGCACTTCCACGATCGAAAGCGATATGCACCTACTCACCCCGTGTGACTTCCACGCCGACACCACTCGCCTTGTGCGGCTGCTCTCGAAAGGCCACCACGACGTCAATCTGTCTCCCGAGGCCTGGGACCGTATCATTACCTGGATCGACCTCAACGCTCCCGCCCACGGCACATGGCACGAGATCGTCGGCGAAGAGAAGGTCAATCACCAGCGCGACCGCCGCCGAAGAATGCTCAAACGTTACGCCAACATCGACGAAGACCCCGAGGCCATCTACGACCTTCCCGTACTCGCCGATATTCCTCCCGATGCCGGGGTCACCGGAGTCACCGGATCCGTCGGGTATGATCGCGACGTCGCGGACGCGCCTGTCGAGATGGCCGCCGCGCAAGTACCGGCGCCAGCCGCAGACACTCCCGCTCCCGGCACCAGGAAGACCATCGCTCTCGCCTCTGGTGTCAGTATCGAGTTGACGTATATCCCCGCCGGTACGGCAACCCTCGGAAACGATGCAGGCCATTTTTCGGAGCACCCCGTGCATGAAACGGTCATTTCACACGGTTTCTGGATGAGCCGGTGCGAAATCACGAACGAGCAGTACGCGCTCTTCGACCCAAACCACGACAGCCGCCTCGAACACGGCGATTTCCTCCAGTTCAGCATGAAAGAGCGCGGATATCCGCTGAACGGCCCCAAACAACCCGTCGTCCGCGTTTCCTGGCACGACGCCATGCGTTTCTGCGAATGGCTTAGCCGACGTATGGGAGAAACCGTTACCCTGCCCTCGGAGGCCGAATGGGAGTATGCCTGCCGCGCGGCCACAACCACGCCCCTGTGGTACGGAGAGACCGATGCCGATTTCACCCCCTGCGCTAACCTGGCCGACACCAACCTCTCCAACATCGACACCTTCGCCCCGTGGAGCCTGCCCTCCGGCGCCCTCTATCCCTACCGGCCCGCCATCAACCACATCGACGACGGATTCCGAGTCTCCGCCCCCGTGGGCGCGTTCAAACCCAACCCCTGGGGACTGTTCGATATGCACGGCAACGCCGCCGAATGGACCCGCAGCGCCTGGCGGCCCTATCCCTATAACGCAGCCGATGGAAGAGAGGCCACGGATTCAACCGGAAAACGCGTCATCCGCGGCGGCTCCTGGTACGACCGCCCCGCCGAAGCCACCTCCGCCTACCGTTACGCCTACCACGCCTGGCAAAAAGTCTACAACGTCGGTTTCCGCATCATCGTCCGGACTCATTGACGCATCGCGTCATACGTGTAGGACCGGTGAGGGCGCCAGTCCCACACCGGAATTACTTCGCTGCGGC
>JAWODE010000413.1:0-9902 GCA_046483455.1 Candidatus Hydrogenedentota bacterium
GCACAGAATCGGCACAATTTGGACATTGTTTCCATACAAATATGCAAGCATAACAGCTTGGAATTCGATCGAATGCTCCGTTCTGTGGACGATCTCGTGTTCGAAGGGGTCCCATGCGCATGCCTCGGCCAGCGTATCCACCGCCTCGGCATCCACCGCAAGCGTGCCAAACGGCGTCTCGTACCCTTTACGGCAGAGCATAAACGGAACCGGCGGCCCGGCGTGTGAAACCCCAAAAATCATTACCGTCTTCGGCTTGCGTCCCCGCGCCAAACGGGCATACGCGTGGGCGTAGGCACTCCCCCCGCGCGCAAAATCAATGTGGGGCGCAATCAGACAACGCACGCCTTTCTCCGATGCCATTCCCCCACGCTCAATGGTCCCCGGCCCATCTTTTCCTGAAAACATCTCATCCAGAAAATTGCGCAGCTCTTTCTCATCCTCTGGATACGACTTCCCCGCCAGAAACGCCGGCCGCGTCTTGCGCATGGCGAACGACTCCACCACATCCCGATAAATGGCCTCAAATCGCGGCGACACCAGAAAGCCATGTTCGTCAAGGTGGGATACGACCTTTCCGATTTGTTCCTCGGATACCAGCCGGCCGCCGGTCTCACGGAACAACAGATACTGAATATCCGTAACTTCATTAAGACCATCGAGTTGACTGGCGATAAAGAAAGCAATCGGACTGAGAACAAGCTGCTCCTCGACATACAACTCGGGATCGTGCACCACAATGAGCGTCTCGCCCTCGTGCTCGATCGGAAAGGCATCGATATTTCGCAATGCTGGAAGCGCCATAAATCAGGACTATATAGCGTCCGCTCCCCCAATACAATCGGCCCAGGTCATACCGCCCTTTGGAGTTTGTCATGCGGCATATTGTGCAAAGCGTTCCGTCTGCTCACTCCGTTCTCCGGAATCTTGCAACTATCACTCCCCGTTATGAATACCATGACATCCTGTGCGTCTTGTTAATCGGCGGAAAAAGCAGGAAGTATGCGGTTTGGCTTAGCCGAATTGTGTGGTAAGATAGGCGTGGGTTGGTAAATAGAGGATGTCCGGTCATGAATGTCAAGAACCTGATAATCTTAGCTCTTACGGCGACGCTGGGGGCGGCCTTGGCGGGCTGCAATACCACACCGGTGCAAGACGGAACCGTCCTGGGCGGGCTGCTCGGCGCCGGCAGTGGCGCCATTCTAGGCCACCAAGTCGGCAAACAGGGCGAAGGCGCTCTTATTGGAGCAGGGATTGGCGCCCTTACCGGAGCCCTTGTCGGCGATCAAATCGACAAGGCCGGCCGTAGACCCGCGGCAGCGCCCGCAGCGCCCGCTTCCCAAGGCACTGCATACCGTTCGAGCACGCGCCCCGCAAGCGGTCACTACGAGACGCGCCTGGTGCGCACACCTTCAGGAGAAACCTACGAGGAACGGGTGTGGGTTTATGATCGCTAGGACGGTGAGCTAGATAACCAATGACCCTGCAAACCAAATGGCGCATCGCCGGCGGCGTTGCTATTGCCGTTAGTGCGCTACTTGCATATGGCGGACTTTACTGGGATTTTCCCCGTCAATCCCTTACTCATTTCATTGTGTATTGGCTTCTCTTCTTCTTGTTTTTCATCGCCGCGCTGCTCCTTGCTATCTGGGACCTTCGCTACATCCGCGCCCAGTATCGCGTCGACGAACGCGAGTTATTCCACCAAACCCTTGGCGATGAGGACTTTCGGAAACGCCTGCGAGAAGCCGAGCGCCGCACCCGTGAAAAAAACGGGAACGACTGATCCGCGATTCCCGCCACACTTAGGGGGGCACTTACTCATTCCCAGTTTGCAAAAGTGAACACAAGCAGGGCCTCACCCTTTCCTTCTCCGCCCGAATAGGGAAAATCGAAGTGAAAAGACAGTCTTGGGACACGTGTCTATCCCGTGCACCACAGTCGAAGTCCAACCGTGTGGCAAAGGGAAGCACTTCTTATCGTGGCAGGAGAACCAGTTCAGAAACTCTGGGGCTTCCTGAAACGGCGTACGAGACTGTACACGCATTGCGATAGCCTGTTATCATCTTCGTAGAAATGTTGCGGTAATAACTGGCGGCGGTACGTTGTCGCGCCGCTTCCCAGAACGATGGGGGTTCAAATTACATGAAACGGTTGCTCACTCTTGGATTAATTGCGACGTTGGCCGCCGCTTGCAACGGCACCCAGGACACACCCACCCCGGTCGAGAATGACAACTCCGGCCAACAAGTCGCCCCCACCCCGACAAAGGACAATATCGGGGACCTTGAACAAGCCATCACCATTGAAGCCGCCATTGCCGAAAAATCGCAGGCGTCCAACATCGAAACCTCCTCGCTTGTCGATCCCACCGGTCGCATGAACATGTTCACCGTCGATATTGCCCCGCCTTTCCCCCACGAACTGTGGTTGGACATCCACGTGCGTTCACGCAGAGCCTTCGCGGAGAATCCCGGTGTACTGCGCATCGCCGTCAAAGACGGCGACCACGCACTGGACACCTTCGGAACCGTGGTCGGTACGTCCCCTACCCCAAGCGTGTCGGAACACTCCGTCAACGTACTCGCCGCGCGGGATACTATTCCGGACAGCATGCTGGTCACGATTGACGTCGAAGCCTTGTTGATGCCGGAAGGAACCGACCCGGACACCATCGACCCCATGACAGCGGAAGTGCCCAAAGATCGCTACTCGCGTGCCGTCCAAACGCCCCCTATTCGCATCAATTTCGAGGGAGCCCCGGCAGAATCCGCCGATACCCCGGAAAATGCATCAAGTCAAAGTGCGCCGGAAGAAGGTGGAAATGTTGCCGCCCCTGCCGACGATAACTCATGAACATCGTTATTATTGGCGCCCATCCCGACGATTGTGAAGCCTACGCGGGCGGTACTGCCGTCAAATGGGGGCGGGCCGGACACAATGTGCTTTTCGTCTCGCTTACCAACGGCGACGCGGGCCACCACGAAATGGGCGGTGAAGCGCTGGCACGGCGCCGGAGGAAAGAAGCCGTCCTTTCAGCAGAACGCGGTGGCGTAACATCCCTCGTGCTCGATTACCACGACGGCGAATTAATGCCGACGTTGGCCCTGCGCCACGAGGTCATCGGCATCATTCGAAGGCAGGCGGCCGATATCGTTATCAGCCACCATCCCAACGACTACCATCCCGATCACCGGTACACATCAACCACCGTACAAGACGCTTCCTTCATGGTAACGGTGCCGAATTGCTGTCCCGGGACTCCTGCACTCAGGACCAACCCATACTTCTTCTATCTGATGCACGCCCGCCCCAGCGCATTGGCGTCCACGCCCCACATTGCCGTAGCCATTGACGATGTTATCGATGTGAAATACGACATGTTGGACGCCATGGCATCGCAAATGTACGAGTGGTTACCTTGGCTCGAGGGCATTTTGGAAGAGGTGCCTGAAGATGCCGCCGCCCGAAAAACGTGGTTGCGCCAGAGGTGGGACCCAATTTTTTTGAAAAACGCCGAACGGCATCGAAACATTCTCGCCAAATGGTATGGCACCCATCAGGCAAGGGGGATACGCTATGTCGAAACCTTTGAAATCTGTCCTTACGGACGTCAGCCTTCCAAGCAAGAACTGCGGCGTCTCTTCCCTTTCTTCTCGAAAGGACCACAGTAAAAAGAGTTTCTGGCCGGTTCTGCTCGTAACGATTGCCTTCGCAGTGGTCGGGCACGCCGCCCATGGCCAGCTCGACCAATCGCTACCCGCTTCTACAATCACCTCGAGTGGCGAGGCCAGCATCGAAACAGCTCCCGACCGCGCCGAATTCTGGTTGTACTTCAAAGTGACCGGCACAACCCTCGAGGAAGCGGCCCAGAAAATAAAAAACATCCAGGTTAATACCCTGCGTCTACTGAAAGACCGCGAGATCACCCCCCTCGAAACCGTCTTTACCGCGCCCAACATTCCCGATGCAAACACCAGGACTGTTACCTTCGCGATGCGCGTCCAATTCACCGTCGGCAGACTCGCAACCGGCGTGGACGAACCTGTCTTCAAAATAGCCGAGCTATGCGACGCTATGCGCGGTGTGGCCGAACACACCGACGCCCTCTTGACAGGGCCCATTTTGAACGTCTCGCAGAAAAAAGACGTCGAACGTAACGCCATTATGCGCGCCATGGAGAACGCCCTCCCGCACGCCGAAGCGGCCGCGGAAAGCATGTCTACCGATATCGCCACGATTCTCGATGTGCGGGTGGTGCAAGTTGCCTGGAATCAAGAGCCAGACTATGCAGCCGATCAACCGGATTCGCAGCGCGCCGTATGTCAGGCGAAGGTCGATGTGGTCTATGTTCTAAAGTAACGGGCTTGGCAACTCACGTCTTTTCCGATTGAGAATCGCCCCGCGTGATTGCGCTATCGTCCCCTTCACGAGGCAGCACAACCAGAAAGCCGTCATCGCGTTCATAACGCACATCGCCGTTGTGCAAACGAAGATTACTGCGAGCTGCCCAAAGGCCCAATCCAAGATGGTCGTCGCCCTTTGTAGTAAAAAACGGCTCGAACATCCTGCGGCATACTGCCTCGTCTATCTCTCTCCCCGAATTCCAAAAACCAAATTGGACCCAGTCGTCATCCGCCAGGACGGACACCTTCAAACGGCGATCACGCGCTTCCTCGAGCGCTTCAACGGCGTTCGAAAGCAAATAAATGAAGGCTTGTTGCAGCTTCGGCAAATCGACCGTAATTTCCCAGAGGTTGTTCCCAAAATCGGTCTCGATCTCTATATGCGCCACCTTCAAATCGTAACGGCGCAGGTCGAGAGCCGCTTCCACGACTTCCCGGGGCGATACCACCCGAATATCCGGCCGCTCACGACGCGCGATGTCGGTCAAGCTACTAATCAACCGCGTGGATTTCTGCACCGCTTCCATGATCTCAGCCAGCATGCGCTGCGACTCGGGAGTCAGGTTTTCTTCCATTTTCACCAGCTCAGCATACGCCAGAATAGCGCCAAGAAAGTTGTTCACGTCATGCGTCACACTACTGACGCAATGGCCGACTTGTGCGTAGCGGTACAGGCGTGCTAACTTATCGCGCATTTGATCATCGAACGATAATTCTTCTCTTTCCGGCATCACGGATGACCCTCGCGCATCTCCCCTGCAAGATGCCTTGGTACGTGCAATGGTGGCATATCCTCTCGACCTATCCAAATATTCTATAAGAAAGCTTTTTCCAATAATGGAAAAGAGAAAAAATTACAGGTTTTCGATAACGGCCTTGCCAAATTCACTGCATTTCAGCAAGGTTGCACCCGTCATAAGACGTTCAAAATCGTACGTCACCGTTTTATTGGCGAAGGTGCGCGTCATTGCCTGGATGATCGCCTCCGACACCTCCGTCCACCCGATATGATCGAACATCATGATGCCCGACAAAATAAGGCTGCTCGGGTTGACCTTGTCGAGATTGGCATATTTTGGCGCCGTACCATGGGTCGCTTCGAAAATCGCCATGCCCGTCTCATAATTGATGTTTGCCCCCGGCGCGATCCCGATCCCGCCAACCTGCGCGGCTAACGCGTCGCTCATGTAATCGCCATTCAGATTCATCGTCGCAATTACGTCAAATTCGGTGGGCCGGGTCAATATCTGCTGCAAGAAAATATCGGCGATGGTATCTTTTACCAGCAGTTTGTCGCCCGGGTCTCCGCCGCAATCCTCCCACCCCACAGCAACATCCGCAAACTCCTCGCGCACAACCTCATACCCCCATTTACGAAACGCGCCTTCCGTAAATTTCATGATGTTGCCTTTATGCACCAACGTGAGCGATTTCCGCCCATGTTTCAGAGCATACTCGATAGCGGCCCGGACCAGCCGCTTCGTTCCTCGAATGCTCACCGGCTTAATCCCGATACCCGAGTCCGGCCGAATATCCCAGCCGTAGGTCTCCTTACAGAATGCAAGCAGTTTCTTCGCTTCCTCCGTCCCTTCCTGTACCTCGAGTCCGGAATACACGTCTTCCGTATTTTCGCGGAAAATAACCATGTCAACCTTGCCGGGCTCCTTCACGGGACTCGGCACCCCCGGGAAATATCGGACAGGGCGAACGCACGCAAAAAGGTCCAGCCGCTGGCGCAACGAGACATTCAGACTCCGAAATCCTCCCCCTACGGGCGTGGTAAGGGGCCCCTTGATGGCCACATGGTATTCTTCGATAGCCTTGAGCGTTTCGGCCGGCAGATAGCTCCCATAGACACGATTGGCCTTTTCTCCGGCGAAAATTTCCATCCAAGCGACGTTGCGCTTGCCGCCGTAGCAATGCTCGACCGCCGCATCAAAGACCATCTTCGACGCCCGCCAGATGTCAGGCCCCGTCCCGTCGCCCTGGATAAAGGCGATAATAGGCTTGGCCGGCGCCTGCAAGGCCCCGTCACTCGCTACCGAGAGCTTCTCCCCCTCTGGAACCTTGATATGTTCAAATTTACCCATATTTCTCCCCTCATCCGCTTTTCACGGACGATTCTTGTGGAATTTTTCCTGCGTTATGAAAGCCGCACTTGGCGGACTTCTTTTACGTGCGGCACCGCCCGAATCTTTTCCATGACCTCTTCAGGCACTTCGTCATCCACATTGAGGATCGTCGCGGCTCGTCCGCCCCGCTCGTCGCGCCCTAAAACAAGGTTGGCGATGTTCACGCCCGCTTCGCCGATAATGGTGGCCACCCGGCCGATGATCAGCGGCTTGTCTTCGTTCCGGCATATGACCATGGGTCCTTCGGGCACAGCGTCGACACGGGTTTCGTCGATAACGCAAATTCGCGGGTCCTCCTGCCCAAACAGCGTTCCCGCAATATGATGCGTTTCGTGATCGGTCTCGACGGTCACGCCGATCTGAAAATTGTAATCGATCGCGTCAGCCCGCCGGGTTTCGCTATATTCGATACCGTGATCCTCCAACAAGCTCGGAGCACTCACTTCGTTCACCGTTTCGACCATCGGTTTCAAGAACCCCATGAGTACCGCAACCGTGAGCGGATAGGTGTCCGTTACCGGCAATGACCCCGCATAATCGACCCTGACGGACTTGGGCGTCCCTTCCATGTAGCCTGCCTGGAACGAGCCCAGCCGCTCTGCCAGGAACAACAAAGGTGCCAGTTTCTTCCGTGTTTCCCCATCCAGGCTCGGCACATTGACCGCATTAATGATGGTGCCCGTGTTCAGGTACTTAACCATCTGTTCCGCCACTTCCACGGCGACCGTTAGTTGAGCCTCGCCTGTGGACGCCGCCAAATGAGGCGTCATGATGATGTTCTCTAAACCGAGAAACGGATTGTTCTCGAAAGGCTCGGAGGTGTACACATCAAGCGCCGCCCCGGCAATAAGCCCCTCTTTAAGAGCGCGCGCCAAGTCTTCCTCGTTCACGATCCCTCCCCGCGCACAATTCACAATGCGGCACGTGGGTTTCATCCGCTTAAACTGCTCGTATCCGAACATATTTAAGGTTTTCTCGCTCTTGGGAGCATGAACCGTAATAAAATCCGAACGCTCGATCAGTTCATCCAGCGAAACCAGTTCGACCCCGAGCGCCTCCGCCTTCAACTTGGTGAGAATCGGATCGAACGCGAGTACGTCCATCTCGTAAGCCAAGGCGCGCTTCGCGACCTCCCCCCCGATGCGTCCAACGCCCACAACTCCCAGCGTCTTCCCCCGTACTTCGGTTCCCATGAACAGCTTGCGGTCCCAACGGCCTTCGACCATCGATTGATGCGCCCTCGGAATGTTGCGACAGAGCGAAAATAATAGCGCGAGGGTATGTTCGCACGTCGAAATGGTGTTGCCGCCCGGCACGTTCATTACCACGATGCCGCGCTTGGTCGCTTCTGCCTTATCGATGTTGTCCGTACCCACCCCGGCACGTCCAATCACCTTCAGGCTTCCCGCATTGGCGAGAGCCTCGGCAGTCACCTTGGTTCCGCTACGGACGACCAGACCATCATAGTCGCCAATAATCGCCGCAAGTTCGTCCGGTTTCTGCGGCGGCTTCACATCCACTTCAAAACCTTCGTTTCGAAATACTTCAATACCTTGTTCACTCAGATTGTCGAGGGCGAGGATTTTAGGCATGACTTCCTCCCTATGATTAACCATATCGCGCAGTTACAGTCCACCCCTTGCGCGCTTGCCTGGATTGAATAAACGGTCTCGAAAATCGCTTTCGTGACCGTGGACTCTTACACATCGGGCGAAATATTAAGCCTAGCAAACACCAACTGTGAAGTCAAACAAACACAGCGTTCCAAATCACCGTTACGCTGCACTAAAGGGAGAACTTTTCTATAACGAAAAAGAGACGGCCCTGCGCCTTTACGGCTCACTGCAGCACCTGGTCTTGTGCCGCGCATTCCCATTTAAGTTTGCCAACCCCAAGTAGTTCGGCCATCTTGGCGTTTTTCGGTCCTTCCCGTCTTCGCCGGGTCTCAAAACGGGGAGGTGAAGCTGGAACCTCTCCCCCGCGCGCCTGCAAAACCACCCTATTCGTTCTCTGCCTTCTCCTTCTCGTAGGCGGCGATGATCTGTTGGGCCACGTGCTCGGGTATTTCTTCGTAATGACTGAATGTTTGGCTATAGCTACCCCGACCGCCAGTCATACTGCGCAGGTCCGTCGAATAACGCAAAATCTCAGCTTCAGGAACCTGAGCACGGACCTTTTGACGGCCTGGCCCCGCCGGTTCCATGCCCAGAATCCGCCCCCTACGGCTGTTCAAATCGCCGTTCACATCGCCCATAAACTCATCAGGAACAACGACTTCTAATTCCACAATCGGTTCAAGAAGGCAAGGATTCGCCTCCTTGACGCCTTTTTGAATAGCCATCGAGGCCGCAATCTTGAACGCCATTTCGGACGAATCGACATCGTGGTAGGATCCGTAGAACAACTCGACCTTGATATCTACGACAGGGTAACCCGCAATGACTCCTTTCTCGAGCGCATCCTGACAGCCTCTGTCGACATGCGGAATGTACTGCCGCGGAACCACACCGCCCACGATACTGTCAATAAACTCGTAGCCCGCGCCACGCTCGTTGGGCGAAATACGAAGATGCACATCGCCGTACTGACCGTGACCGCCGGTTTGTTTCTTGTGTTTGCCTTGCACTTCCGACGTGCTACGCACCGTTTCTTTATACGCAACCTTAGGGATCCGGGTTTCGGCCTCCACGTTAAATTTGCGCTTCATACGCTCCAGCAGGATGTCCAACTGGAGATCCCCCATGCCTCGAATCACGTGCTCGTTGGTGGCCGTGTCCCGGTAGTGCGTAAAAGTGGGGTCCTCCTCCGCGAGACGGTTGAGGGCCTCACCGATCTTATCTTCATCGGCGCGCGATTTCGGGGAGATGGCCAGTTTAACCATCGATTCAGGCAACTCGATCTCGGGCAAGTATACTTCATGGCCCGCAGCCGCGATAGTGTCGCCAAAATGCGTATTCTTGAGCTTGGTCATGGCGGCCAGATCGCCGGGCCCAACACTCTCGACCGCCGTTTGTTCTTTCCCGTTCATAAGATAAATCTTGCCCGTACGCTCTTTCGTCTGCGTCGAGACATTGTAGAAATCCGTGTCGGAACGCAGCGTTCCCGAAAACACTCGGAAGAAGGTAAGCTGCCCCACATAGGGATCGACAATAGAACGGAAAACCTGCCCAAGGAATGGCTCATCCGTCGAGGGAGTAACCTCCACGTCTTCACCCGCTCGGTCTTTCGCCACGACCTTACGATCGCAAGGCGAAGGAAAAATCGTGGCCACCAGGTCCAAGAGATGCTTAAGACCGACCTCTTTGGCTACACTTCCACCGATAATCGGAACGATCTTGCCCGCCTGAATACCTTTTTGAAGTCC
>JAWODE010000458.1:0-6565 GCA_046483455.1 Candidatus Hydrogenedentota bacterium
CCAATATCGAATCCCAACTGGAACAAATCTACGAAAACCAAAAGCGCATCGAGCAACGACGCGAAGAATTGCTCAAAACCGTCGAGGAACACCGCGGTCAAGAAGCCGAAAAACAGTCTTTCCTCACCGAGACCGAGGCCAACCGCGCCCGGGCACACCGCGCCCAGACGGACAAATCGGAGGGCCTGCGCGCTCTCGATCGGGAATGGCAGGGACTGCGCGAGAAGAAAAGCAGCCTCGATGCGCGCCTCACCTCGCTTCGCGAGTTGCGCGACAACTATGAGGGGTTCGCGACGGGCGTCCGAGCAGTCATGCGGGCAAAATCCGAGGGCCAAACCGAGATGCAGGACATCATCGGGCCCATCGGTGACCTGCTATCGACCGACAACGAATACGAACGTGCCATCGAGGCAGCCTTGGGCGGCAACATCAACAATGTGGTGGCGGAACATGCAGGCGCGGCTAAAAGCGCTATTGATTTTCTGAAAGCGAATCAGGCCGGGCGGGTTACGTTTCTGCACCTCGATATTTTACGGCCTCATCGGCGCAATAGCGGCGCCCTTGCGGGGCGGCCGGGCGTCATCGGCGAGGCCATTTCCTTTGTTCAGTTTGATGATCACATCCAGCCCGCCGTGGAATACCTGTTGCGAGACACCGTTGTCGTGCAAACGCTTGACGACGCCATTCGCATCGCACGTGAGGAGCAATCTTATCCGAGACTGGTCACTCTCGACGGAGAGGTCATGCAGTCTTCCGGTGCCGTCACCGGCGGCCGGACGCGCCACGACCGGGGCGGCCTGCTGGGCCGCAGCGCTGAAATCGCCGAGCTCGAGAAAGAACTTGCCGGCCTCGAGAACCAGCTTTCGGAAATGGCCGAACGCGGCCAGGCTCTAGGCGCGGAAATCGAGGAACTAACCGCTCAAATTCACAAGCACGAAGAAACCGAACAAGCGATTCGGCGGGAACTGGGCGAGCTTGAGGTCGTCATTGCCCGGCAGAGTACCGAGTTGGACAATCTGGTCCAGAGTTCGCAGAATCTCGCCACGCAACGCGATGAGCTTTGCACACGCCGCGATGCCCTCGAAGACCAACGCAAAGAAGCCGCCGCGCGCGCCGACACCATGGCCAGCGACGACGAACTCATGCAACATGAAATCGCCGAGGCCCAGGAAGCCGCCTCGCGCGCCCGCCAGGCCCTGTCGGTATGTGCCAGCGAATTAGCCGACCTGCGGGTCCAGCACGCCGGTATCGCCCAGCGCATTCAGGAAATCGACCGCGATGCCGAACGTGAACAGACCCGGCGCGAAGAAGCCCTGGAAGAAGCCCGCCGCCGCCGCGAATCCATCGCCACGCAGCAGGAAGCACGGAAACGCCTCGAGGAAGAAATCCACTTGCACGTCGAACGGTCCCGGGCTTTATCGGAAAGCAAGGAGGAAGCCCGCAACAAAGTCATCGAGTCGGAGAATCGGCGCCAGACGTTGCTCGACGAAAGCGAGACCATCGATAAACAACTCCGCGAACTGCGCGAACAGGCCCGGGCTGCCCAGGCACGCGTCCACGAAATCGAATTGGACCTGCGCCAGCGCGAGGACCAGGTCGAGTTCTTTCAGCAACGCATTCTCGAGGAATACAACGTTGCATTAGCCTCGCTGCGCGAAGACGAGGTGGGCACCGACGAGTACAGCCCCGAAGAACGCGATAAACTCGTGAACGACGCGCGCGCCCGGCTGCAACGCATGGGCGAGGTCAATCTCATGGCCATCGAGGAATACGAAGCCCTCGAAAAACGCGAGAGTTTTCTTACGGCCCAATACGACGACCTGCAAACGGCCCGCGAAACCTTGCTGGGCGTCATTGCGCGCAGTGACAAGAAAATCCGCACAATGTTTATGGAGACCTTCAACCAGATCGGGGACTATTTCCGCAACTACTTCCGCACCATGTTCAACGGGGGTCAGGCCCGTATCTATTTGCTTGATGAAGACGACCCCCTCGAGAGCGGCATCGAGATCGAGGCGCGGCCCCCCGGAAAGAAACTGCAGAGCATCTCGCTGTTATCCGGCGGCGAACAAGCCATGACGGCCTTGGCGCTGCTATTCAGTATTTTCAAGGCTAAGCCCAGCCCCTTCTGCGTCCTCGACGAAGTCGATGCCCCCCTCGATGACGCCAACATCGGCCGTTTCCTCACCATGCTCGATGATTTTGCGAAGGAAAGCCAATTCGTCGTCATTACCCACAACAAGCAAACCATGGCGCGCGCCGACGCTCTCTACGGCGTCACCATGCAGGAGCGGGGCGTGTCGCAGTTAGTATCGGTGCGATTCGAAGACGCAAAGGAAGCCGCCAATTCAGCCGCTTAAAACAAGGAAAAACCGATTCCTTTGCTCTCTGGCCTCTTCATGGGGGTAATAGGCTGCTCCCGGCCATTCGGGGCCGGTTGCACGGCACACCGGAACGCGAAAACGGATCAGCCGAAGTGACGCTTGAAATACTGTGGCTCGTCGATACGCTGTAATTCGAACCGGTAGAAACGCTCGGCTTCTTCATCCGTGATGGGTGGGCTCTGCTCGTCCTGCGCCTCGTCCCGTTTGCGTTTTCCGCGACCGGAAGAACGCTCGGGAAAGGGAAACGGCGCGCCGCCCTGGCCCATATCCCAGTCTATCTCGCCCGAAAAAAGCTCGGGAGGAAGGAATTCCTCAACAATCTCGGCGATGTGATTGCGCCGTTCTTCCTTGGTTCCGTGCTGCAGAACTTCACGCTTCAACGCAATGGCCTTGCCTCGAAAGAGCACGACTAGTTCGTTGCACTCCGGGCATGGAAGCACCACCACCACGTCGCGCGGGACTTTTGTTGTAACGATGCGGGTCTTGCCGCAATGGGGACACGTGACAGCACTCATGACAACCTCTTGGAGGTACGTGGGAATTTCATATCAGCACAACGTTATTGTATGCCCTCGAGCGCCAACCTGTCAAACGAACCGTCAAAAAACTGCCCAAAATAGCCTGAAAATAGGCAATTACAGCGTTTCCAACAAACATTCAAGGAAGGAGGGTGTCGATCGTTTCGAGATCACTGGGAAACGCGAGGGCGCAGCGAAAACCTAATACGGCGCTGGTTTCATCAAACACGGCCCTTCGGCGCGCGGTCAGAGGCACTTCTGAATCGTTATATGAGCCCCCTCGGACTGCCAGAGCAGAGCCAAACCAGATATCTTCTACTGCCCCATCGGCTTGCGACCGATCGTACGGGCTTACAAACACGCTGCGGGTCCACTCCATCACATTTCCAGCAATATCATAACAGCCAAACGGCGAGTGATCGGCCTCGAAAGACCGGACAGGGGCCGGTCCGGCAAACTTGTCGGCCTCGCCGGCGGTGCTGAATGTGCCGGGCTCCCATTCCGCCCCCCAGGGGTAGGGTGACGGTGGTTGAGTATTGCCGTAAGCGGCTCGCGCCCACTGAGCTTCGCTCGGAAGTATGCATTCGGCCCACGAGGCCTGGGGCGTGCCTGCGGCGTAAGCCAGGGCATCGTAAAACGTCACGCCTACAACCGGCAGTTCCAGGACACCTTCATCGGCGTTCGCACCGCCAAGGTAATCGGGCACATGCCAGTTGTTTGCCGGGTCCAGGGCGAAAGCCCGGAACTGTTCATTCGTTACTTCGTATCTGTCCATAAAAAAGCCACTTACGAACACGGGCGCGCCGCCCTTTTCGACAACCGTCTCGCCCGGAGGTATAAAGACCATCCCCGCGGGACAAATCACGGGGCCAAGGTAGCATTCCAGGGCATGCCAGGCCGCCTTGAACGCATCGGGGTTGCGTTGGGCAACAAGTTCCTCCGCCTGATTCCAATAGGCGTCGCCTTCGTCAACGTATGTGGCCTGAATCAGGGGCTTTCTCGTTTCTTCCTGTTCAACATCGTCGTCTTCGGTATCTTCTGAGCTATTCTCGGCTTCCGCGGCCGCACGTCGTGCGCTTTCTCTGGCAGCCATATCAGTTGCTTCCGCGCGTGCGCGCTTCACCCGTGCCTCCAACGCTCCAAAGGCCTCAGCGAAGGGATCAAGAACGGGCGCTGCTACAGAGGGAGGCTCAGTGGCCCTTGCCGTCTGATCTCCCGCCTCGATGCGTTCGATACGCCAAACGCCTATCGCCCCCACAACGAGCACAAGGAAGGCTGCTGCCGCCCCCACCACCTTCTTGAGAGGAAAGCCCCCGGATACCGATTGCGGCACGGGAATATCAAATTCCGGGATGTCGATCCCAGTGCTTGTCTCAACCGCATCCAATAGACCCTGCAACTCGCGACGCAATTCGCCCGCACTCTGATAACGCTCTTCGGGGTCCAGGGCCAGACATTTCGAGACGACATCATCGAGGGCGGGAGGCGTTTCAGCGCGAATCTCCGAGGGCCGCTGCGCGAGCCCTGTAGGCACATCACCCGTGAGCAATTCATACAGCATGGCGCCTAAAGCATAGATGTCCGTCCGGTGGTCGACCTTGCTGCTGTCCTTGAGCTGTTCCGGCGACATATATTTCGGGGTGCCCATGACCATCTGGGCGGAGGTGAGATGGATATTGGATTTCAGCTTCGAGATACCAAAATCCATGAGTTTGACCTGGCCCTCGGCCGTAATCATGACGTTTTCCGGCTTGAGATCGCGATGAACCGTGAATTTGTGGGCGAACTCGAGTGCGGCACACAACTGGACCATCACTCGCAACGCATACGCAACCGGCATGCGTTGGCCCGACGGAAGAGAATCCATCCACTCGCGCAGCGAGCGTCCTTTCACATATTCCATCGAGATATACACCACCGTGCCCGCCATGCCGATGTCGTGCACACGGATGATGTTCGGATGCGAGAGTTGCCGCGCGATGCGTGCTTCGTTAAAGAACCGGTCCACCACATGCTGATCGTTGGTATACCGAGGCAACAGCGTCTTCAGCGCGACGTCTTCTTCGAACGTATTGTCGCGCACCTTGTAAATGCAACCCATGCCTCCCCGGCCGATCATGTTGATGACCGTATACCGGTTGGCGACCACTTGGCCCGGTCGAAACGTCCATTTGGCCTTTTCGGGGCTCTCACCGCCCCCCTCTGGCGACGACGGTGCCCCGGGGAGGCGCGTCCCGCAACGCACACACATCTGATGGCCCACCGGATACGTCGCCCCGCATTTCGGGCATTTCGTCTGCGCTCGCTGCATGGTTCTCCGTGGCGATTTCGTGCCTGAATCCAAACGAACTATGATTTCCTACCAAATCGTACCTTCCCCGACGCGCCGGTGCAAACCGCTGACCAACCGGGGCAATCACACTTAATTCGCCCCTCAAAAACGGTTGCTGTGGCACCGGTGATTTGTATTGTAGCTTAGTCATCTCACCTGCATTCTTAACTTTGGTGTGGGACCGCCGCCCTTGCTAACCAACTCCACCCATCCCCATCTCTCCACCTGATTGGCCGCGGCCGCATGAAGCCCTTTTCCGGTTTTCCTTGGACTCCTCCTCACGCCGTCGCCTATGATAGGCAAACAGAACGTTCAGGGATTCGTCATAGAATCTTTGAACATTGACAGCGATTGCGCCAAGACCCCAACAAGCGCGTGGGCAGGCCCGGCAGTCACGAGTGCGCTCACGATGGACAGCACCATTCACCTGCCTTAAAAAAAGGAGGGCCTCCCATGAAATCCTCAGTTTGGCTTGTTCCCGCACTTGCCCTTGCGGTTCTCGTGCTCACCGAAGCGGCCGCACACGCCGCCGAGCCGTTCATCCAGGACCGCTTTGCCATCGGCTTCTGGGTCGACCCGCCGCTGGATGAAAACGCCGACGCACGGTACCGGGAAATTGCGGACGCCAACTTCACTCTTGTCGTGGGTGGGTTTGGAAGCACAGGCATCCAAAAGGTTACCCGGCAACTGGCGCTTTGCGAGAAATACGATTTGAAACTAATCGCGATGAGCCACGGCATCGCACCCGAGAATCTTCCGGTGCGCCCGGCCCTGTGGGGCTACGGCCTGCGCGATGAACCCAACGCCGCGGATTTCCCCGAGTTGCGCCGGCAAGCCGATGCCATCCGCGCCGTCCGCCCCGGAAAGCTCTGCTATATCAACCTGTTTCCCAACTACGCCAACGAGAAACAATTGGGAACGCCGACCTATGACGAACATGTGCGCCGGTTTGTCGAGATTGTCGAGCCCGGCGTGCTCAGCATGGACCACTACCCGCTCTTCCATCCCGGCCGCGACGGCCGTGAGGCCTATTGCACAAATCTGGCAGTGTTGCGGAAGTACGCGCTGCAGGAGAACATTCCCTTCTGGAATTTCTTCAATGTAATGCCCTTCGGCCCCCATACCGACCCCACCGAGGGACAGATTCGCTGGCAGATTTTCACATCGCTCGCGTATGGCGCCAAAGGCGTGCTGTACTTTTGTTACTACACACCAGTGGGCCATGAGTTCCCGAAAGACGGGGCCATCATCGCGCGCGACGGACGCCGCACCCGCCATTACTACGAAGCGCAACGCATCAACGCGGACGTCAAGAACCTCGGCGCCATCCT
>JAWODE010000603.1:0-11735 GCA_046483455.1 Candidatus Hydrogenedentota bacterium
TTGTTCTTTTTCCTGCAGCGAATCCGGCCGACGCTGATTGTTGCGTTAGCCATTCCGGCATCGGTGGTGGTAAGCCTTGTGGTGATGTTTTTTATCGGCATGACGCTGAACATCGTCACGATGTGCTCGTTGATCATTGCCCTGGGGATGTTGGTCGACAACGCCATTGTGGTTATTGAAAATATCTACCGGTACCGCGAATTGGGTCTGGGCCCGTTGGAAAGCGCGCGGCGCGGCGCGATGGAAGTGGGCACGGCCATTACAACCGCGACAATGACCACGATTGTGGTGTTCGTATCGCTGCTTTATATGGAGAGCGGCGAGATGGGGCAACACATGCGTCAGTTCGCGGTGCCCATCACGGTGGCGTTGCTGGCCAGCCTGGTGATTGCGCTGACCGTCATCCCGCTGGCGACCAGCCGCATGAAGGAACTCTCGCATTTGAAAGAACATCCCGTATTGCGCCGGATAATTGCATTCGCGGAGCGAATTTTCGGGAAATGGTTTATTCGGATGGTGCGGCGCTCAAGCGCCATACATCTGCTCCAACGCCTTGTAAATGCTTATACAAGCACGCTCCATTGGGTGCTTCGCTGGCGCTTAGGATCGGTGTTGCTGATCGTGGCGTTCGGAATCGTGACGTTCCTCGGCCCCTTCCAACACGTGGGAATGCAGGGAATGCCTGAAATCGACACGCGCCAAGTGAACATCAGCGTGACCTTCGATCAGAATTTCGACATGGCGATGGCCAAAGAGGCCATGGGCAAGGTCACATCCTCGATTAACGCGCAGCGCGACGAACTGGGCATCGAAAATGTATTCGTGAATTACAGCCCCGAAGGCGGGGAAATCAATTGTTTTCTTTATGAGGTTGACGAGTATCCCAACGGAGAAGAGCCCCCGTACACAACAGAGGAAGTACTCGACATTCTGTGGCAGCGGTTTTCCTCGCCCGAGGTTGGTACCCGCCTTCCCGGAACCGAATTGGGATTTTCGATTGCACAATCCGAAGGTGCGGCGCGTACCATCCGGGTGCGAATGCGGGGCGACAACACGTCGACACTGATGGAAAAAGCAGAGCAATTCAGCACGCTGATGGAACAAATCCCGAATGTGAGCGAAGTGGAAACGGATGCGGAACGCGACCGGCAAGAAATGCAGATCGGCATTGATGAAGCGCTCGCAAAACGATTCGGGATCAATCCACTTGTCTTGGCACAAACGGTTGATTTTGCGTTACGCGGTACACGGCTTCCGTATATGAAACGCGAGGGACGCGAGATTCCCGTATGGGCGCAGTTCCGCGAGGAAGACCGTAAACGCAAGACAAGTCTGGAGACTGTGTCACTATTGGCGCCCACCGGCGAGTTGGTGCCGTTGAACCGGATCGTGGATTTCAATAAGGCGTACAGTCCAAAGGTGATTAAACGAATCAATGGAAAGAACGTAACGACCATTACGGCGAATGTAAGCGGCCAAGACCTGGCGCAGATTAAGCAACATCTGGAAGTCTTGGCGGCGAAATTTCCGTTACCACCGGGATATTCCATAGACCTGGGCGATGAATTGGTCGAATTGGCGCAAGACAGAGCGAATTTCATCACCGGGATCATTCTGGCCGTCGTAATGATATACCTTGTGATGGGCGCGCTCTTCGAATCGTTTGTGTTGCCGTTATCCATTTTGACTACGATACCCGTTTCCTTTCTCGGGGTATGGTGGACGATGTTCCTTACGCAAACTTCGATGGACACGGTGGCCTATATCGGCATGTTCCTGATGGTGGGGGTTATTGTAAACAACGGTATCGTGATCGTTGACCACATCAACCAGCTACGCTCTCGCGGGAATGATCGGATGCCGGCAATGCTGCAAGCCGGACGGGATCGCTTTCGGCCAGTCATGATGACTGCGCTGACAACGATTCTCGGGTGTGTGCCGCTGGCTATGGGAAGCGGGGTTGGGGGCGAGGTGGCGTTTCACAGTCTTGGCAAGGCCCTTATTGGTGGGCTGACGATGGGAACGTTACTGACGCTGTTCGTCGTTCCACTGTTTTATTCGTTGATAGACGACCTGCGTCATTGGATGATGAACTACCTCGCAGGGCTGGCGGCGCTACGCGGGAAACAGAGCATCCAGCCCCCAAGCCTGGGCGAAGCGAAGTAAGAATTAACGGGATACACGTTGCCCGTGCCCCCCTCCTCTCTCAGAAAACCTGGTTGGTGCTTGGATTTCGTACATCAGTTCCGAATATAGGATGGGGCTCAGGCATTTGCTTCGCTCGAAGGCGTTGTGCTAGGCTATGTTACCGATTCAAAGATTTGTGGATAAACCAATCAAATAGACCGTTGAGGGAAGGGTGCGTCGTGAGAAAACCACTTGTTGCCGGCAATTGGAAGATGAACAAGCTAGTGGGCGAGGCGTTGGAACTGGTGAATGGGTTGAAACCGCTTGTGAAAGAGGTCGAAGGCGCGGATATCGTTGTATGCCCGGTATTTACGGCTCTCTACCCGGTTGGGGAAGCCTTGAAGGAAAGCAACATTGAGCTTGGCGCACAGAACTGCTATCCCAAAGAGAACGGGGCATACACCGGCGAGCTTTCCCCCCAAATGCTTAAAGATGTGGGTTGCGCATGGACGATTATCGGCCACAGCGAACGGCGTCAGTACTTCAACGAATCGGACGAGTTTTTGAATGAGAAACTGCGTTTCGCTCTGACGAGCGGGCTCAAGGTCATGTTCTGCATTGGCGAGACTCTTAAAGAGCGTGAAGACGGCAAAATGAACGATGTGTTGGTGCGGCAGGTCACCAATGGCCTGATGGGTTTGTCCGAAGCGGACTTCGACAATGTGGCGATCGCTTACGAACCGGTCTGGGCCATAGGGACGGGCGTTACCGCGACCCCGGAACAGGCGGAAGAAGCGCACGCATTTGTGCGGGGCCTCGTGCAGGACCAGTTTGGCGAAGCGGTTGCAAACAAAGTACGAATTCAGTATGGCGGTAGCGTAAAGCCGGACAATGTTACGACGTTGATGGCGAAACCGAATGTGGATGGTTCGCTGGTCGGCGGAGCGTCATTGAAAGCCGATAGTTTTGCGGAGATCGTGAAAAAATCTGTGTAAGCGGACGAGGCCATGATCATGGGACGGCAACGACCGGCCCGACGGGAAATCGAAGCGGATGTTTAGTTCAATATACGGTTGGTTGTGGGTCATTTGCGTAATCCTTTACATTCCCGCATGCTTGGGATTAATCGCAGTGGTGTTGTTTCAGAAAGGCAAAGGCGTAGGCTTTGCAGGCGCCTTCGGTCTCGGAGGAGGCGGCGCGGACACGGTATTCGGACCGCGGATGAGCAAAAGCCTCCCCGTAAAGCTGACGTATGTCATGGCGGGGATGTTCCTGGTATTGGCCTTGGCGATGTCGCTGCTGTCAGGGCGCATCACCAAGGGCGAGGCCCCGGAACTGGCCGAAACCGAAACGATCGATATGAGCGAGTACGAGGATGCGGGCATTGGAGCCGCCCCCCCGGCAGAGGGCGAGGAGGAAGAGCCCGTCGAGGCTGCGCCGGGCGTCGTGGACGACGCAACCGTCGAGGAAGCCCCTGAGGAAGCGGTCGAAGAAACCGTTCCGGTGGAACCCGCGGCCCCCGTCGTGGATGAATCTACACCAGAAACGCCTACAGGCGACGCCGGGGAGGCATCGCCCCCGACCAATCAATAGTGCTTGGGAAAATCGCTGTTGCGGCCCAAAGCCTCCCGCGGCTTTGGGCTTATCTTTTTTGCCGGGGGCAGAGTTTCACGAATGCCCGTGCATGGGTAACGGAGTTCAAAGAGCCGCATGGACAAAATTCTGATTCGGGGTGGACGGCCGCTCGAGGGCATGATATATGTTCGGGGGGCGAAAAACGCGGCCCTTCCCCTGATGGCGGCGGCACTTCTTTCCGAGGAACCGTGCATTCTCCACAACGTCCCCTGTCTGCACGATGTTTTCACAATGGACAAGATTTTATCCGGCACGGGTATGCGGATTGATTTCACGGGCCGCTCGATGAATTTGGATGCGAGGGAAATTGAGACGCAAGAAGCGCCCTACGACCTGGTTCGAAAGATGCGCGCTTCGTTTTTCGTAATCGGACCGCTCTTGGGCCGCTTCGGAAAAGCCCGGGTTTCGCTGCCGGGAGGGTGCGCAATCGGGACGCGGCCGGTAGATATCCATTTAACGGGTCTCGAGGCCCTCGGGGCATCGATCTCTATCGAAGACGGCTACGTGATAGCGAAAGGGCGCTTGAAAGGAACCGATTTCGCACTGGACTACCCGAGCGTCGGGGCCACCGAGAATCTGTTAATGGCGGCATGCCGCGCGGAAGGGGTGACCCGCCTCAGCAACGTCGCTCGCGAACCGGAAATTGTCGATCTCGCGGCCTTTCTGAATGAGATGGGCGCGCAAATCTCCGGTGCAGGAACGGACCTTATCACCATTGTGGGCGTAGATGCGCTGGGGGCAGCGGAACACACCGTCATCCCCGACCGCATCGAAACCGGGACCTTCCTGCTGGCCGGCGTCGCGACCCACGGCGACGTGACAGTACAGAATGCCTGCGCGGACCATCTGTCGAGTTTTCTCACGAAGCTGCGCGAGACGGGTGCGGAAATCGAGGTGATGGGCACACGCATTCGCGCCCGGGCAACGAACGGCTTCCAAAGCGCGGACATCACGACGCAGCCCTTCCCCGGTTTCCCGACCGATTTGCAGGCACAAACCATGGCGATGTTGTGTGTTGCGGAAGGAGCCAGCGTCATCCGGGAGACGGTGTTCGAAAACCGGTTTATGCAGGTGGCTGAATTGACGCGGATGGGGGCAGACATCGACCTGGATTGCAACACGGCCATCATACGCGGCGTGAGAAGTCTGAGCGGGGCGCCGGTGATGGCATCGGACCTTCGGGCAAGTGCGGCGCTGGTCATCGCGGGCTTGGTTGCCCAAAAAGGGGAAACGGCGGTTTCGCGCGTGTATCATATCGACCGGGGCTATGAGCGGATCGAGGAACGGCTCAGCGCCTTGGGCGCGGATATCCAGCGTGTACGTTAACGAAGCCGGGGAGCAGTCCCATAAACCATCCTCTGACAGGCCCGGGGTTCGTACCGTATGCATACGGCGAGGGCTCTACGGACTACACGTTCCGAGAGGGAGAGGCGGATGCGAACAATAACAATCACGAACAATAACGAATTCGAAAACGTCATTCGCACAATCGAGCGCGGCGAAGAGGCCGGCGCGGGCGGAGAAGAACATCTCGCCCAACCGCTCAAAGACACCAAAGACATTGTCGAGGCCGTCCGCAGGCGAGGCGATGCGGCCGTAGCCGAATTCACGAAAAAATTCGATCGCACCGCTCTCGAACCGGCGGAATTCGAGGTCGAGTCAAGTGAAATTGAAGCTGCTTTCGACAACGTTGATAGAGGTTTGGTGAGCGCGCTGGAACGGGCCCTCGAGAACATCCGCGCGTTCCATGGGCGAGAGTTGCGCCAGTCGTGGGAGGAAACGTCCGAGGACGGCACGGTCATGGGCCGCCGGATCACGCCTTTGGAGCGTGTGGGGGTCTATGTGCCGGGGGCGACTGCGTTCTATCCCTCGTCGGTGTTGATGAACATCGTGCCGGCATCGGTGGCCGGGGTCGAGGAAGTCATCATGGTCTCTCCCCCGTCCTTTAACGGAACCATCCACCCCCTGGTGCTGGCGGCGGCAAAGATCGCGGGCGCGACACGGGTGTTTCGCGTGGGCGGCGCTCAGTCCGTCGCAGCGCTCGCCTACGGCACCAAGACCATCCCGGCAGTGCCCAAAATCACAGGGCCGGGAAACATTTACGTAACCCTGGCAAAGCGGATTGTCTCATCGGTGTGCGCCATTGACATGGAGGCCGGGCCTTCCGAAGTCGTGGTGCTGGCAGACGATAAAGCAAATCCCCGCGAGGTTGCCGCGGAGATGCTGGCCCAAGCGGAACATAATCCCGATTCGGTGGCGATTCTGATCACGCCGGCCACTGATTTACCTGCGAAAGTCGAAGCCGTGATCGAGGAAGAGTTGGCCATCCTGCCGCGCGCTTCGGTGATTCGCCAGTCCCTTGAAGCGTTTGGGACGATTTACGTGGTGCGCGACCTGAAGGATGCCATGGGCCTAACCAACGTGTTTGCCCCCGAACACCTCTCCATTCAGACGGAAGGCCCGATGGCCGTGTTCGAACAGATTACGAATGCTGGGGCCGTCATGCTGGGCGGCGGGACGCCGGTGGCGGTAACGGACTATTATGCCGGCCCCAACCACATTCTGCCAACGGGCCGGCGGGCGCGGTTCTCATCGCCCTTGTCGGCCGAGGATTTCCGAAAAGTCACCAATTATGTCTCGTACTCGGCAACGCGCCTCGAAAAGGATGCCGAGGATATTATCAAGCTGGCGACGGCCGAGGAATTGACGGCCCACGCCCGCGCCGTGGAGATCAGGAAGTGAAGTACGCGCGTGCATTGCTCAAGGACGTCGAAGGATACGTTCCGGGCGAACAGCCTAAAGACCCCGATGTCATCAAGCTGAATACCAATGAAAACCCTTATCCTCCCTCCCCCACAACGCTTGAGACGTTGAAGGGGATCGGGGGGGATACGCTGCGCAAATACCCCGACCCGCTTGCGGTGGCGCTGCGGGCAAAATGGGCCGAAATCCAAGGTTACCCTGGTCCTGAATGGGTGATCGCGGGTAATGGGATGGACGAGTTGCTGGCCATGGCCATCCGCACGTTCGTGGACCCCGGGGATACCGTTCTGACAACATACCCCACCTACACGCTTTACGAAACCTTGGTAAGACTACACGGTGCGCGGCTGGATTCCGTGGAATTAAACGCAGATTTCCAGCTTTCAGAAACGTTTTTTGAACATAAAGGCCGGCTGTGTTTTCTGCCGCGGCCCAATGCGCCCACGGGGGTTTGTATACCCCGGGAAACCGTCACGCGGTTATGTGCGGAGTTCGGCGGCATCGTGGTGATTGACGAGGCATACGTGGACTTCGCCGAAGACGATTGCATGGATTTCGCAAAGCGCCACGAGAACACAATTGTGATGAGGACATTCTCGAAGTCGTTCAGTCTTGCGGGGTTGCGGTTGGGGCTTGCCGTGGCGAATCCCGCCATAATCGGCGAATTTCTGAAGACGAAGGATTCATACAACCTGAACGCAGTCACGCAGACCGTGGGGCTTGCGGCACTAAATGATTACAACTACATGAGGCGGAATGCCGCACGCGTGGTCGCGACGCGCAACCGCACCTCCGAGGCGTTGCGCAATCTTGGATTCGAGGTAACGGCCTCCCAATCGAATTTCGTGCTGGCGCGGTGGAATGGAACACCGGATGCCCGGACCCTTTTCGAGCGTCTGAAAGAGCGCAAAATCTTTGTACGGCACTTCGATGCGCCCCGGTTGCGGGATGCCTTGCGAATCACCATCGGGACCGAAGCGGAAATGGACGCTTTACTGAAAGCATTGCGCGATATTGTACAGTAGCGTACCATACTTCATGCACCGGATAATGGTTGCGAACGAGAGGTACAGCTATGCGCAAGGTCATTCCAATACTGCTCGTGTATGTTTTCTTCGCCGCGGGCTGCATGACACTTGAAGGCCAGCCCTACGCTATCAACATTCTGTCCACGCCGCAGGAAATTCAACTGGGCGAAAAACTCGCCACGGAAGTTGAGAAACAGGAAGAAACATTAGACGACGCGGAGTTGCAGGCGTATGTGACAGCGATCGGCGAACGTCTCGAACGCGTCGCGACCCGGCAAGATGTGCCCTACCGCTTCACAGTCATTGACAACCCGGACACGGTAAACGCCTTTGCTTTGCCGGGAGGACCCATGTACCTCTACACGGGGTTGTTGAAGATGTGTGAGAATGAAGCGGAACTTGCCAGCGTAATGGCGCACGAAATGGCTCACGTGGCGGCCCACCACCATGGAGAAGCTTTGACGAAACAATACGGCTACAGTCTCTTAATGCAGGCACTGTTGGGTGAGGACCCCGGCACGTTGGCAAAAATGGCTTCCGACCTTCTTGGGGCCGGGGTTCTCAGCTATTACAGCCGGACAAACGAGCGCGAGGCCGACGCGCTCGGGATGGAATTCCTCTTTCGCGCAGGCTACCGCCCCGAAGCCATGGTATCGTTCATGCAGAAACTTATGGCTGAGGAACAGCGCGCCGGCGGTGGCCATCCTCTCCCTATCTTCTCCTCTCATCCCCCAACGCAAGAACGGTTCCTGCGGCTTCAGAATCTCTTACAGAAGTATCCGCCGGCTGCGCGACAGGAAAGTCCGGTCTACGAAGAACGGTACCAGGAAAAGGCTCTCAGCCGCCTGAAATAGGGGCCTTGGTGGGATACGTAGAGCCGAAAGGACGTATACCTCATAAGGAGCAACCAGGACAAAGCAAAAAAGACCGTCAGGAGACAGTATCACAGGTCTTTCAAGGATAAAGCGCGGCATGGGTCTTGGTCAGATTTATTTGGGCGATGTACCGGTAAGCCGGATGATCATCGGGGGGAATCCATTCAGCGGATTCTCGCACCAGACAGAGATGAAAGACCGCGAGATGTGCCGGTATTTCACTACGCAACGTATCAAGGACACCTTGCGCCGGGCCGAATCCCTGGGCGTCAACACGCACCTCGGGCGAGCCGATCATCACATCATACGAGTGTTGCTCGAGTACTGGGATGAAG
The DNA here is from genome assembly GCA_046483455.1 of Candidatus Hydrogenedentota bacterium. Lineage (GTDB taxonomy): Bacteria > Hydrogenedentota > Hydrogenedentia > Hydrogenedentales > SLHB01 > UBA2224. Next base: position 8,764 of record JAWODE010000603.1, read on the forward strand.
GCGGCTCGATTCAATGGATCGCCCAGACATGTCCTGAGGTGGGCGACATCCCGAGGGGCATCCAGAACGGCATCAGGGGCGGCGCCAAGGCGTGCTACGTCCACGGCGGGGTGATGGATTTTCGGTTCGCCCAGAATCAACTGGACGATATTCCGGATGCGATTGCGATGATTCACGACGCGGGCCTCCCCGCGGGCATTGCGGGGCATAATCCCGAAGTATTCGAGTGGGCGGAAGACCATCTCGAGCTCGACTTTTACATGTGCTCATATTACAACTCGGCCAACCGTGACAAGGACGCTGAAATGCGCAGCGGTACCGCTGCGTGGTTTCGGCCGGAAGACCGTGAGCGCATGGCCACGCTCATTCAAGAACTCAGCAAGCCGGTGATCCATTACAAAGTGATGGCGGCAGGACGCAACGACCCGAAGGAAGCGCTGGCGTTTGTCGCACAACACCTGCGGCCGCAGGATGCGGTATGCATTGGTATCTATCCCCACGATAAACCGGACATGCTGGAAGAAGACATTGCACTTCTCGAAGAATCTCTAAGAAAAACGGGGAAACTCGACGGAATCGCCGCGGAATAGCGGTCGGCCTTTGCATCATAAGTCAGGTTATGGTGAAGTGGTTTGGCGACGCACCATGGTGCGAACATTCTGGAAGGGGGAGATTCCCTTTTCTTGAATTGAATGCAAAATACCCTGAGACGAGCCCTCCTGGCCACAGCGGCCTGGACGTTTCTGCGCAAGGATCGGCTAGCGTTCGAACGACAACTGGCTAAGCTTGAGCTCAAGCGTGTGGACAGGCTCGGCGTCTATGCTGAAGATGGTGTAGGTCACCGTCGGGTCATCCTTGGTCGTGTCAAAATCGAGCATGCCAAACGACTGTTTCTCGTTGTAGGATAGTACCGCCTTCTCCATGGTTTTGTGGACATGTTGGTTGGTAAGGCGGGAGCTTTCGAACTCATAGAAATCGTAGCCATTGGGACGCTCGATTTTCCACGCATCCGAGCGGTGCCGGTCGGCGGATAGCAAGACTACTCCTTCAATCTTGTTCTCTTCGATGAAAGAGAATATCTCTTCGCGTTCTTCGGGGAAGCCGTCCCAGGTATCGAGGCTGCCGGGTTTCGTGCCCTTGGCCCACGGGACGGAGGACGAGATGACGACAAAGCGGCCGTCGCTTCGCTTCAGGCGGTCAAACAGCCAAGCCTTCTGGACGGGGCCGAGCATGCTTCGGTCGGAGCGCCTGGGATTGGTACGGTAGTAGCGGCAATCGAGGAAAATGAAGTCCACGTCCGCGATTCGCGCATGGAACCAGCATCCGGGTTGCTCCTCGCCCCCTCCGTAATAGGGGTTCACCCAGTTGTGCGAGAAGAGGCGCCATACCGGTCGTTTCCAGGGCGGCAATTCGATCAGAGGGCCGTTCCAGCAGTCGTTATCGGCAAAATCATGGTCGTCGTAGATGGCGTAAATACAGGCTTCGGCCGAGAATTGTCGGAATTCCGGGCGCGATTGCCGGCGGAGGTAACAATAACGCTGCAGATTGGGATAATCCGGCTTGTCGATGTACACGTTGTCGCCCAGCAGAAAAAACGCGAGCGGTTCGCGGTCATTAATGACGTTCCACATGTGTTCGTGCTCCGGCACATACCCCGCTCCGCCGCCAAATCCCACGCGAAACGCCGCGGGCTGACCGGTTACTGGATACGTGCGGAACTGATAGACGCGTTCGTCCGGCGTGCCGTCAACCACCGCCCGGTAATGGTATTCGGTACGGGGTTCCAGGCGCGCGACTTCCAGGACCGCCGTAAACTCGCGCTCCGACTCGGTAGATACGGTTTCGGATGAGACGGGATTCTCGAAAGACGGGGCCGTGCTGACCTGAATGGTTACCGGCAATTCGGACGCCGTACGCAGCCAGAATCGCGCACTGTGGTCCGTTACGGTACCAAGCATGGGGCCATGTATGGGTTCGATATATTTTCCAGTGATAAATTGCTGGAAAGGTTCGTAATCGAGTAAGGGTTGTAAGAGACCCCGAGGCCCGGCCAGGAAACGCTCGGCCGGCAAGCCCAAATCGATGGCCTTTTCGACCGCTGCCTGGGCTGCTTCAAGGTCTCCCCGGTCCGTCTCGGCGACGGCGACAACGTACCAGGTTTCGGCGTCCTCGGGCTGCATTTCGGCGTACTTCTGCATGGCCGAAATAGCGGTGTCCGGGTGTCCGGCGATGATCGCCTGCATACCGTTCTTGTGGATACGCTTGTATTGCTTGGAAAAGATGTCGAACGCCGTAGCGCTCGAGGCGGCCAGGCAGAGGGCCACAAGAAAAATCACAAAAAACACTGGCTTCTGGCTGAATCGAAACATGCTTCGTCTCCCGAAAGTTGGTCGCAACACCGTTTTCCTTACCTTAACGCTACGAAGGCGGGGAAGTCCAGAAGAAGCGGAGGACGGGAGACTTTGGTCGTAAGGGTGGCGCCGCCACGACAAGTGTCACCTGTTTTACCCGCAAGCGTCAGGGCTGCCGGAGCAGCATACTGAGAAGACCGACGAGCATTGCTGTTGCGCCGAGGCCAAGAACCCAGAGGTAAAACGCCCCGCCTTTGCCCATGCCCGGCAGAGAACTTGAGAAAAGCAGCCACATGAGGTAAACCATGACTGAGCTTACAACGAGGATAACCGTCACCAACGCGATAATTGCCGGTCCCATCGGATATCACCTCCCAGAAAAATCATAGCACTTTTCAATTCTGGGGGGAGAATTTGGTAAGGTATCCGGAAGGGCGGAGAATCTGAGTTGTTGCCGAGGGGGTATTGGGGAGACAGCTTACAGAGGAGAGCACTATGTCGAACGGACTATTGAAGGGCAAGACAGGCGTAGTATTGGGTGTTGCCAACCAGCACTCGATTGCCTGGGCATGCGCCAGGGCCTGCGCAGACGCAGGCGCCAAGCTTGTCTTTAATTATCTC
>JAWODE010000610.1:0-6967 GCA_046483455.1 Candidatus Hydrogenedentota bacterium
ATGCCTTTCACGCGATCATGCATGCGCCCACCGCCCAAAGGATCGGGCACCGAGAGTTTTCTCAAATCATCAGGGCCCTGCAGCAGAGCATTCGATTCGTCAATCGCGGGTGGCTGATTATCAAACCATTGGAGGGCCGCGCCGCAATCGGGCGCTTCGCGGGTGGGATCGGAAATAGCCGAGACATAATCAAAGCCGAAGGTCTCGGCCGTCTGAATCTGGGCTTCCGCAAGCACCTCGAAGTTTGTCACGTACTCGCGGTACTTCACCCCCGCGAGGTCACCCGCAAACATCATGGTGATGGGCATGAGGGGCAGGTGGTCGACTTCGCGCCCCTCCATCATGGCAAATACGCGTTCCCGGCCGGTCATAACCACACCCTCCCTCTCCGCTGTGGCACGGTCTCCCCTGGCACGCCGAAGCGTCCGCGCGAAGGGGGCCGACCGCGCCACTCCGGCGACCGTAAGGTCTCCACTATCAGCTCTCCAGTATTTCCTGAATCGTCTTTATCATCTCCCCGCGGGGCACGGTCACCTGCGCGGTACGGCCCGCTTTACGGTAGGCATCGTGGTCGTCGATGTCTTCACGCTGTTCCTTGCCCGCGAGCAAATTTTTGATGGACACCACGCCTTTAGCCAATTCATCTTCTCCAACGATGACCGCCACGGGGATTTGATAAAGATCGGCATGGCTGAGTTGGTGTTTCATACCGCGTTTCTTGCCGAAATAGACTTCTGTACGAAGGCCAGCGTCGCGCAACTCGTTTGCGACCTTCAGCAGTTCCTCCTCGGGTACACGTCCCACGAACGCAACCAGCACTTGGGGCTGAGCAGACACACGCGGCGTGATACCCAAGAACTCGAGGGCGGCCATAAGCCGGTCGAGCCCGAACGAAATCCCCGCGCAGGCGATCGGACGGTCGAGAAACCGCGACACAAGCTCGTCGTAGCGGCCACCACCACCCACCGAGCCGAAACGCCCTTCCGCAATAGCAATTTCGTACACGGGCCCGGTGTAATAATCGAGCCCCCGCGCGAGGCTGGGCGCAAACCGCGCTTGGGCAACCGGAATTTCCAACGCCTCCAGGCATTTGTCGAGCTGCATCATTTCGTCGAGGGCGTGGGATGCTCGTTCGCTTTCAGGAAGCGCCTCGCGCATTCTCTCGATAACCTCCGTGCGCGATCCGCCCTCGATAGCGATGAACGAGAGAATGGCATCGATGGTCTTTTCATCGAGATGCACCCCGGGGATGGGATCGCCGGAATCGTCGACGCGGCCCTCCCCCAATTCTGCCCGAACATTGTCGATGCCGACCTTTTCGAGCTTATCAATCACCCGAAGCACATGCTTTCCCTTGGCTTCGTCGGTAATACCGCAACCCTCGAGGAGCGCATCAATGAGTTTGCGATTATTGACCAGGACACAGAAATCGTCCGCCCCAAGTTTGGCCATAATTTCGCATACCACGGCAACGATCTCGGCATCCACGGCGACCGATTGCGACCCCGCTGCATCGATGTCAACCTGGGTGAATTCGCGGAAGCGTCCGGGACCTGGACGATCGCCCCGCCACACTGGACCGATGGCATACCGTCGAAACGGCGCCTTCAGCTTGTCCGGATACTGGGCCATCATGCGCGCAAAAGGCACGGTCTGGTCGAAACGCATGGCGATGGGTTCGCCCTCAGGCGTTTCAAGCCGGAAGAGTTCTTTATTGGTCTCTTCACCGCCGGTCCCTAGAAGCGTGTCCAGGTATTCGAGGGCGGGAGTCTGCAAAGGCACAAAGCCGTATTTGCGAAACACCGATTCGCAGACATCCATTACGGCCCGCCGGCCCAGAACTTCCTCGGGGAGAAAATCCTGAAATCCTTTCAAAATACGCGGTTCTATCAATTGCTTTTCTTCAGGCATTCTACTTCCTCGCCGGAATAGGTAAAACTGGTCCACGTGGAAATGAAAGTCTACACGGAATAACCGAATGCCTTCAAAATATGCGAAATGGATGAATGAACCAACGAAGCTACAAAGACTAACGGCCCGGCTCACTCGATAACAACCACCTCGCGCTCGAGTTCCACACCGAATTTCTCTCTAACGGTGTCCTGGCAGAGCGCAATAAGCGCCATGATGTCTTCGAAGCTGGCGTTGTCCTCGTTCATGATGAAGTTGGCGTGCTTCGGGCTGACCATTGCCCCCCCAAGCCATTTGCCTTTCAAGCCGCAGGCCTCGATGAGACGGCCGGCATGGTCGCTCTCAGGATTCTTGAACACGCTGCCGCAACAAAATCCCTGGGGCTGCTTCTCGCGACGGCGGTTCATGTAGTGCTCGTATACCGCCTGCTGGTCTTCCTCGGCGGCCCGAAATTGAAAGACGCCCTGCAAAATGAGGTTTCCGGGCGAACAAAACGTCTGGCCACGGTAGCTATAAAGCGAGGGTTCCAGAGAGACCGTTCGGCTGCCATCCGGTCCGAGCACCTCAACGCTTTCAAGCCATCGGCACGTCGAACCATTGACCGTACCCGCATTCATGTAGATCGCACCGCCGACAGACCCGGGAATCCCGGTAAGCCCGCCAACACCGTCGTAGTTATTGGACAGCATCACGTCCTGCACAAGGTCAGCCAGCTCGACGCCGCATTCCACACGATAGCGATCGTTTTCCAAATGCTCGACCTGGTGCAGCCCTGTCGTCACCAGGACTACGCCGTCAAAACCTTTATCGCTGATGAGGACGTTCGAACCCCCACCGAGGACCAGGCGACGCACAGGTTGCCGGGCCAGCCAGCGGTAGGCTTCCCGCGCCTCCTCGACGGTCCCCGGCAATAATGCCACCTTCGCCGTCCCTCCCACACGGTAACGGGTCAACGGCGCCAAGGGATAATCCGTCCGAGCAAATTCGAAAGGTGGTGTCTTCATGGGCTAAGGATAGCGGAAACGGCGAAGTAATTTCCCTTTTGGCGGCGCAAAAATGGCCGGTTTCCGCCTGCGTGCACAGAAAGCGACTCAAGATAATGCAGGTGACTCACTCCGGTTTGGACTGCCAATGCACAAAAGCGGTTCCCAGCCAATGTCGGCCCGGTCTTCCCAAGAAAAAAACGGAAACCCGGCATTGCTACTCTAATGACAGGAGTGCTCGAAAACCTGCCTGTTCGAAATGATGATCAGAGCTGAGCACATCCTTCAATTGATGTTGCTCCATGATCACAAAGGATATACAGTCAGTCAAAGACCAAGCTTTGTCAGGCCTCTTGGCGTAACGACGCAGGCCGTATTCAAGAAGCTGTGAAGTTGCCGGAACGATTTCGGTTTGAGCGTCCTCTCTGATGATTTTCATAAGTTCCACAAACACTTGCCGGTTGCTAGAAGCAAGATAGTTGCCAAGCTCGACAAGTACATACTCTGTCGTTAGCAAGCCGCCACCACAGGAATCGCTTACCGACAAAGCTCTCTCATGAAGCGCATCGGAAGCATTCACGCTTGCTACATAGAAGGATGTGTCCGCGAAAACCTGCTTCATTCCTTGGGCGCACCATAGAGATAGTGCTCCACGCTTTCGGCGGCATCCCTCGGCAAGCTACCGGCTTTACCGATCACCGCCGCATAGCGTTCGCGGAATGGTCGAGAGTCCTGGTGGTCTTGCACAGGTGAGGCTAGTTCCACACGCACCTCCATCCCTTCTTCGAGTTGCGCTGGCTCATCAAGCACTATAACACCATTTATGACATGTCCTCTATATGGCATCTTAGTCTCCTCAATACCGCCACACCAAGTATAACAAATCTCGCGGGGTTGGTGCCTCCTGACTGGCTTGTCCCCCTCATCCCCAAAAACGCGAAGCATACGAACATAAGTTGAAGGCCATCTCCCCGCTTGATGCCTCAGCCCAAAAGCTTTAGCATGCTCGACATACCCTCATTCACAGGGGGGATCACTAGAGGTTCGAGGGGGAGCCGCACAGGAGACTACGCATGACCGAGACCATTGCCGGGGAACGCGCGGAGCAAGTGCAATCACTCAAAGACAATCTAGGACGGGTGATCCGGGGAAAGCCGGAAGCCATCGACCTGCTGGTGACGGCGCTGCTTGCGAACGGCTCGGTGCTGATGGAAGACGTGCCGGGCGTCGGCAAGACCACGCTGGCGAAGGCACTGGCGAAATCCATCGACGCGACGTTCCACCGCGTGCAGTTCACGCCCGACCTGTTGCCCAGCGACATTCTCGGCTCGTCAATATACAATCCCGCGGACGGCGCTTTCACATTCCGGTGGGGACCGATCTTCAGCAACGTGCTGTTGGCGGATGAAATCAACCGCGCTTCGCCCCGTACGCAGTCCGCACTGCTCGAAGCGATGAACGAAATGCAAGCAACCATCGAAGGCACGAGCCATCCCCTACCGGCGCCGTTTCTGGTCATCGCGACACAGAACCCGGTCGAATACCACGGCACCTATCCCTTGCCGGAAGCCCAGCTCGACCGTTTTCTAATCCAACTCGACTTGGGCTATCCCGAAGCGGATGCCGAGGTGGATATTCTCTATGCCCAGGCGGAATCGCATCCTCTCGAGCACATCACCCCGGTGCTCACCCGCGAAGACGTGATGGCCATGCAGCACGCTGTTCGGAAGGTTTCGGTCGAGCAGAGCGTGTCGCGGTATGTAGTCGAGATTGTGCGCCGGACGCGCGAGAGCGAATTGCTTAAACTCGGGGTCAGCCCCCGCGGTTCGCTGATGCTGTTTCGCGCGGCCCAAGCGGCGGCATTCATCGACGCCCGAACCTATGTTATCCCCGACGACGTCCAGCGTCTTGCGCCGGCGGTGCTGGCCCATCGCATGGTGCTGACGTCTAAAGCAAAATACGCCGGTACAACGAAACAGGAAGTCATTCGCGAGTTGTTGGAGGACATCCGAGTACCCACATGAAGCGCAAGCGGTCGGATAGCCTCGAGCGCCTGGTCCGGTTTCTGTGGATGTACAAACTGACGCCGGGCGGGCGGGTTCTTGTCATTACGGGGATCATCACGGGAGTCCTCGCGGCGCCGTCCCTGGAAATTCCAGCGTTTCAGACGTTTTTGGCGCTCTTCTGTGTCGGTTTTGTGGCATTCCTCGTGAATCTTTTCGCGCGGCCGCGCGTCGACGTGCGTGGACATTTTCCGGACAAAGCGACGGCGAAGCACCCGGTTACGGGATCGTTTATCGTCCGAAACAGGGGGTTGTTGCCCACGCTACGGGTGGGCGCGGGCTTTTTCGGCCTGCACCGGGAATTGCAACAACAAAACTTGGAACACGAGCGGCTGACCCTGGGACGGCGCGAAGCCGCAACACTTCCGGTAACGCTGGAACCTCTGCGCCGAGGGTTGTATCCGCTGCCTAAACTGCGGGTGTTCTCGACGTTTCCCTTCAACATCTGCCGGGCGGGCAAAGCCCACAACAACAAGAGCAGCCTACTTGTGCTGCCGGATTTTCATCCTGTTGCGGACATTGACGTGCCCATCGGTACACGATATCAGCCCGGCGGCATTGCATTGACCTCCGACGTAGGCGAATCACCCGAGTACATCGGCAATCGCGAGTATCGCCAAGGCGATCCCATCCGGCACATCGACTTCCGGGCGTGGGCGCGCCTGGCCCAACCGGTCGTACGCGAGTACCAGGAAGAATATTACTGCCGCGTGGCCCTGGTGCTCGATACCTACGTGGCGCGAAACCCGTGGCTCCGTCCGCGGAGGGGATTCGCGGAACTCGAGGCAGCGGTGAGCTTGTCGGCATCCGTGGCGGATGCCCTTTCGCGCGGCGAGTACATTATCGACATCTTCGCAGCGGGCCCAGAGTTATATGTCTTTCGCGCAGGCCGCCACACCGCCCACCTCGAAAACGTACTCGAGATTCTGGCCTGCGTCGAGGAATGCCGCACAAATCCCTTCGACAAAGTCGCCCCCGCTCTACATGATGAACTCGGCAACATCTCGACGGTGGTGTACGTGCTACTGGACTGGGACCCCTCGCGCGAAGCTCTCCTGCGCGCCGCGATCGAAGCGGGTTGCAGCACTAAGGTGCTCCTTGTGCGCAATAACCCACCCACCATGGACTACGCGCCGGCCGAGGATTGGCTCGGCCCCGTCTTGCAACTATCGCCTGCCGAAGTATTCGCGGGAGGCATCGAGCAGCTATGACATCGCGCAGACTCATAGCGTTCGGCCTCATCGCCGTCCCGGCAACGATGACGGCCCTTTTATCTATGCGCTATTACTTCTCGAGCGCCCTTATTGCCGGAGCACTCCTGGGCGTGCCGGGACTATGGCAAATTCGCATGCGGCGCGACAGGCAGGTGCTCGTGCTGGTCGCGATCATTCTTATTTTCGCGGTGAAGTATCGTCTGCAGCCGTTGACCACCATTGGCGGCTCGACCTTGCCGTTTTTTTCGCTTTCGCCGTTGATGGAATATTCGCTCGCCCACGCCATGGCCCAAGGGTTGCTCACATTTCTTACGGCTCTGCTCTTCTTCCGGCGCGAAAAAGGATTGCCGCTTTACGTGCCGTTGCTCTCGGCCAATGCCATGGTCTTAGCCGGCAACATCCCCACGGTAGGCACGGGCGCGGGTAAACCCGTGTATCTCTGGCTGTCACTGGCACTGGCCGGACTCACGGCAGTGTATTACATGACCTTTCGGACCGTCTCGCCCAACCGCCCATCCCGCGGCGGCCGTCTGGTTTCAGTCGCGACACTAGCGCTTCTCATGACGGCCCTTGGAGGCGGAGCGCTTTTCAGCCACGTGCTTTACAAGCACCGAAACGATATCGATATGTTCCTCGGCCGACTCACCTACCGCATGCGCCAAGGCGATTCGATGGGATTCTCACGCACAGCGCGACTGGGAAGCGTAGCCGCCATGCAGGCGGAGGGCGGAAAAACGGTAGCGTTGCGCATCTTCTCCGATCCCCCTCCCGGCTACTTGCGCGGCATGGCATTCGA
>JAWODE010000628.1:0-3362 GCA_046483455.1 Candidatus Hydrogenedentota bacterium
AGTACCTCCAACGTGAGGCGGCTCCAGCTAACGTAACGACACCGGCGTTATTCGAGCAGATAAGCGCCATCTTGCATGAATCCATGACGTCGGGGTAAGTTGGTTTTACGCTGGCACGGAGGTCAAAGATGCCAACCATGTATTCTGAAAAACCGTTTGTCCTTTTGCTCCTTTTTCTTTGCGTAGGGGGACTAGATTCTTCTTGGGGTGCGGTGCCCACATTCGAAGAGGTTTCAATTCACCAAGGATTCGAAGAGACCGCGCCAAACGTAACCGAATGGGCGGACAACGGGCCGTCGACCGTGTCCTTTTCGGGCGTTACCGACGAAAGAGCCTTCGAGGGCAAGCACTCGTACAAACTCGATGTCTCCATCGACGGCGGGACGTACCACTATTTTGGTGCGCGGTTGCCCATGCCCGCCGAGGGGGATTTGAAAATGTCCGCGCGGGTCTTTGTCGCGGAAGGCACCACCGCGCGCGTCGGGTTCGGCGCCAATATGGTGTATCCCCCGACACATCATTCGGGTTGCGGGCCCGTCGAGACGTTCGAAGAACCAACCGGGGGGTGGAAACGGGTCGAGATGGACCTCAATGCTCGCGGTCGCGCCGGGGCGCACAGCGTCATTGGCCGAGAGACCGCGACGTTGGACGCAGATGATGTCGGCTGGGAGCTTGACCGCTGGTCCCTGTTTATTCTTGGCGGCGATGGCAAACGCGCCATAGTTTACGTGGACGATATCCGGGTCGAGGGGAGGGGCTTTTCCGAAAGCGCGTACGAAAGCGTCCTTGACGAACGGTGGACCAACGCGCGGAAACGGCTCGAGTCGAACTGGCTCGCAAAGTGGCGCCGGCGACTCGATGAGGCAAAACAACACCTCATGACCTTGGACGATTTGCCGGAGTTTCTGCACGAGGACGTTGCATCGCTGCGAGCGAGCGTCCAAGAGTGTGAGACCCATATTTCTGCCATCGAAGAACGTGGCTACGCTTCCCGAGATGAGGCAGATACTATATCGGCGGCCGTTGACCGCATGAAATACGGTCCGGACACCCTCGAGATCATCGCGCAGGGTGTCTCCGAAGGCCGCCCGTGGGTGACCTATACCCCAAAGGCCATCACGAACGTTCAACTAAGTGCGACGCAATTCCCGATTCCGGCGCCGGTGGGCGAGGCTCTTGAATGCGCGGGATGCCGCGGTGAATTCGAGTCCGTCACCGCCGCTCTGTATGCCATCGAAGATTTAAAGGGCGTCGAGGTCGGCGTTTCGGACCTCGTCGGCGGTGAAAGTAAAATTCCCGGTGCCGCTGTCGACGTCTATATCGTCAAGTGCTGGTACCAGGCGGGGCGCGGTATCTGGCCGCAGGATGATACCCGGCTCTACGTGCCGGAACTGCTCTTGAAAGACGCCGACCTCATACGTGTTGACCACGACGAGCAACACAATTACCTGCGAAACACGGCCGAGGACGGCACCGAGTCTTATGTGCTCTGTAGTGCACCGGAGAGTGGGGAGAAGCTCGAGAACGTTCGGCCGATCGACAGTCCGACCCTCTTGCCGGTCGACATTCCGCGGCGGAGCCTCCAACAATTCTGGTTTCGCATCCATATCCCCGACGATGCGCCCGCGGGGCAGTACAACGGCGCAATAATCTTCAAAACAGCGTCGGGCCAATCAAAACTGCCGCTTCGGGTGACGGTGTATCCCTTCGACCTGGATGCTTCTCCGCTGACGTACTCGATTTACTACCGCGCGAAGCTTTCAAAGGACGGCAAACCCACCATCGGCGCCGAACACAAATCCGAACAACAGTACCGCGCGGAGATGCGCGACATGCGTGACCATGGCGTACTGTATCCAACCAATTACCAGAGCTGGGACGACCAGCTGATGCCGACTATTCTCGACATCCGCCGCGAACTCGGAATGCCCACCGACGCCTTCTACAATCTCGGCTACGGCACCGGCAGTGTGGCCGAACCGGATGCCCTCGAGGCCAGGCAGCAAGGCGTGAAGGATTGGCTCGAAAAGCTGGGTGCTTACAACTACAAGGACGTTTATTTTTACGGGATCGACGAAGCGCGGGGCGAGCGGCTGAAATCGCAGCAGGCGGCTTGGGCGGCCGTGCAGGAAGCGGGAGGAAAGACCTTCGTCGCCTGTTACCAGGGCACGTTCGAGGCGATGGGTGGCTTGCTTGATTGCGCGGTTATCGCGGGCAAGCCCGACCCTTCGGAAGCGCGCAAATGGCATGCCGTCGGCTCCGATGTGTTCTGCTATGCCTATCCGCAGGTCGGTAACGAAGAACCTGAAACCTACCGCCGCAATTTTGGGCTGGTCCTCTGGAAAGCCGGTTACGACGGCGCCATGGACTACGCCTACCAGCACGGATTTGGCCATATCTGGAACGATTTCGATCACGAAACCTACCGCGATCACAATTTCACCTATCCCACGGTCAACGGCATCATCGGCACCATCCAGTGGGAGGGCTTCCGCGAGGCCGTTGACGATGTGCGTTACGCGGGCACATTGATGCGCTGCATCGAGGAGGCGCCACCCGAAAAAGGCGCGCTTGCCGCGGAGGCCTGGCTCTGGCTCGACTCCGTCGATGTGGAGTCGGCCGACCTGTATGCCGTACGTGAAGAAATGGCGGACTGGATAACCCGGCTCACGGAGTGATCGCATGAGCAAGTTCGGCGTTACACCGCGGAAGGAAGCGGAACTCGAACGGCGCATGGCGGCGTGCGGCGTGCGCGAATCCGACCTCGAAGAGAACTTCGTCCGTTCGGGCGGCCCGGGTGGCCAACGTGTCAACCGTTCGGCGACGTGCGTCCAGTTGAAACATGGCCCTACTGGACTCGAAGTGAAGATGCAGAAAGCGCGATCGCAAGGACTTAATCGGTTCTACGCGCGTCGGCGGCTTTGCGAACTCATCGAGGCCCGCAAAATGGGGCAGGAAAGCCCCGAAGCGAAAAAACGCGCCAAACTCCGCAAACAAAAGGCCCGCCGCCGCCGCAAAACCCGAAAGAAGTTGGAAGACGACTCCGCCATGAAAAAAAGAAAAGATTGAGGCTAGTCTGCAGTTTTGGTGCACAGTTCGAGCCTGGCCTGATCCGGCTTGAAAATTCTCATCCCTTTCGGTGTGGGGCCGGCGCCTTCGCCGGTCTCTTTAGGCCTCAATCCCGGTTGGTCCGCGGAAAAAGGTGCCGGGTTCCCATGCAGGGTTTTTGCCGCCCTTACAGGGCTTGAGAGGGAGGGGATATGATGCCGGGGCGACGGCACGCGCAAGCGCGCGCCTTGCCCCGGGCTATTCATATTGGACCCCTGTTCGGGGTCCTTTTGCGATCATTGGCGTGCATTCGC
>JAWODE010000638.1:0-7712 GCA_046483455.1 Candidatus Hydrogenedentota bacterium
CGTGTGCCCATTACCGCAACCACTCCACCGTACCGCCTCGAGGATGTGCCGCCGCCCGATATGTCGGTGCTGGCAGGGCGGCGCATCTGTATCGATGCGGGACACGGCGGACGGTGGCCCGGCGCCGTGGCGCCCTCGAATCAATTGCGGGAAAGCGACGTCAATCTCGAAGTCGCTTTGGCATTGCGCGAGTTGCTGCGCGAGGCGGGCGCGGAGGTGGTATTGACGCGCGACTCGGATGTAGCGCTGGACCGGTCCTCGCTATCGCGGGACCTCGCCGCGCGGCCGTTGCTTGCTAATCAGATTAAGGCGGAGGCGTTTATCAGCATTCATCATAACGCGCACATTGTGCAGGGGTCTGACAAGAACGACCTCGAGGTCTACTACAAGCTGGGCGATCCGGGCCCGAGTCTGGATCTGGCGCAATGCATGATGCGCGAGATGGCGTTGCGGGTGCGTCAGGACCCCGAGCCTAAACGCCTGCTCCCGGGCAACTACAAAGTGCTGCGGGAAGCGCGGGTGCCGGCGGTCTTGATGGAAACGTCGTATCTGACCAACGCGCGCAATGCGGCGTTTATGGCCACACGGTACGGTGTCGAGAAGGAAGCCGCGGGGCTGGCGTCGGGGTTGGCGGCCTATTTCGCCATGGACCCGCCGTCGGTCATTTCTCACACCCTCGCCGACTATGCCGGCGGGCGGACGCAGGCGTTGGTGTTTACACTCGACGGGGGGTTGCCGCTCGACCGCGAAACGCTCGAGTTGCGCGTGGACGGTCGCTTGGTCGACGGCATGACCGTCGAAAACAATGCCACGTTGACCTGGTTCCTCGGAAGCATTCTTCGCAATGGTGCGCGGGAGGTGTCGTTGTTCGCTCGCAACAGGCACGGTGCGTCGTTGCTGTATGAAGCCGTGGCAACCGTCGACCGGCCTCCGGCGTTTCTGACCGTGCACCAGTACCCCGAAGACCCGGTACGCGCAAGCGGAATCGAGTACCTCTTTGAAGTATACGTAACCGATCGGTTCGGATTGCCGGTGGCCGACGGCACCCCGGTGACGGTCAATGGGAATCTTTTACGGGCGAAAACGGAAGGCGGCACGGCGCGGTGCTATTTTCTTGAAGATACCTTGCCGTCCCACTTGATCATCGAGGCGGGCGGCATCGCCGAACGTTTGACACCGCGCTTCGGTAACCAGACGTATCGGACCGTGCGGTTGCACAAGGCGGGTTCGACCGAGGCGGTGGATGGTGTGACGGCATTCTCGGAAGGAACGATTCTGGGCACCAGCAACAGTGACGGATGGCTGCCCATTCCCGCCAATACGCGTCTCCTTTCCCTGCGCAGAAGGGGCTACGATGATATCGCGGTCAGACTCAGCGGCGGTCATGCCGTGGTGGGGCTTATTCCTGCCGCCGGCGGAGCCCTGCATGGGAAAACCGTCGTGCTCGATGCGGCTAACGGGGGCAGCGATGCCGGCGCCATCGGACCCAGCGGCCTGCGCGCCAGCGATGTCGCCTTTGACGTGGTGCGGCGTGTAGCAAACCGGCTTCGCGACCTTGGCGCGCACGTGGTGATGACCCGGGAAGACGATAATGATCCGCCTCTCCTCGAGCGCGTTCGGCTCTCCGATGCGGTCGGCGCCAGCATCCATGTCGTCGTAGCGTTTGGCGCGGACACGGCGTCGGCGAAAGTAGTAGACGAACGTGGCTACCTCACGGGCGCCAATGTGCAGTTTGCCGCCCATTACCCCGGCAGCATTAATGGCGAGCGCCTTGCCAGGACGATCTCGAAGGCGATGGGCAACCTTCCGGTTACATCATCGGTCACGTACGTACTTCAGCAAACCGCTTGTCCAGCCGTGTGGGTCCAACCCCAATCCATAGAAGATGCGCGGGCGGAATATGCCCTGGTGCAATCCGAAACGCGTCGCGCGCTGGCGGACGCCCTTGGTCAAGCCATTGAAACCTATTTTCGCAGTCCCGCCGGAAAATAGGATGACCGCGGCCCGGTTCCCACAGTGTGGTCTATGGAATGCTCGAAGTCTGTCTGGCAGGCGTTGCCGGGCGGCGAATGTAGCGTGCACTGGCCGAAAATTCACCCGAAATGTGGATTATCTGGCGTTGAAACGTCCCAATATGTCCTGAGTGCAATCCGCAAGATACTGATTTCAATGGAGTTAGAATGTGCGTTTGGCAAATTCTCGTAACCTTTGGGTATAATTGTTGACAGACTCACGTTTCTCCTTAAATGAAAATTAAAGGCCAGACCGACCAGCGGAGTATGCGGTTATTGCGATGAATGCGGAACAAAGAAATTATTTTACCACAGCGAATGAAAATCTGATAGTATGCAGTGTAACGGTCAAAGCAGTCCCGAGAGAAACCACCACTTTTCCGGTGCACTGGGCCGCAAGTGAGCTAAGCGGGGGCAAGGGGCGCGTTCATGCATAGCCATCGTGTCTTCGCAAAGCTTATCGAACTTCACGATCTTCCCACACTCCCCCAAATTGTTCATAAGATAGTGGAAGCGGTGGATGATGAACGCTCTTCAGCCGCAGACGTAACAGCGCTGCTCGAGAAAGACCATGCGATTTCGGCGCGCGTGTTGCGTCTGGCCAACTCGGCGTTCTACGGCCTGCGCGATCCAGTGGACTCGATTCGGAGGGCTGTGGTAGTATTGGGGTTTGACGCCGTATCGCAATTGGCGTTGGCGACATCGGTTTTCAAGACGTTTTCTAATCAGCGTCAGTTTGCTTTAGATCCGGAAGATTTCTGGATGCATGCATTTGGAACCGCCAAGGCCGCTCAGTTGATTTGTCACAACCACGTGAAGGTGGCGTCCCCGGAAGGGTGTTTCACGGCGGGCTTGTTGCATGACGTCGGGAAGTACCTGCTTGCGCTCGTACTGCGTGACGAATACCACACGGTGGTAAGCGAGGCCGCGGAGAAGAAGGCGCCCCTGCAGGAGTATGAGAAGGAGCGTTTGGGGATAAGCCACGCCGAAGTCGGCCGATGGCTTGCTGCAAAATGGCGCTTTCCGAATCTTATCATTGAAGTTATTGGAAATATGCACCGCCCGGTGACTTCCAAAAAGAAATATGCCAAAGAGATCGCGGTGGTGCAACTGGCCGATACATTGTCATCCCTGGCCAAATTCGGCACGGCGGGGGATTGGCAGGTCCCGCGTGTCGACGCGCGGTTGTTGACGTTTCTGGGCATGAAGCAGGAAGACGCCGAGAGCGTGATGGACGAACTGGTACAAGTCCGTGCCGAGACACGGAAGTTTCTTGAAGTGATGGACTCGGATTGATCGCAGACGGGGGATTGAGATTTGGGGCAACATTCTGACAGGGAATCCTACGCGGAAGCGCTACGCCAGATGACGTTGCGCTACGAGCGGGTCGTGCAAGCCCTGTCTATCATGCGTCAAATGGACGAATTGGACAACCCGGCGCTCCGAATCTCTGAAGTGGCCTGCGGTGTGCTCGAGGCGGTGGCGGTGGGGCTGGCGGCCGAGAACTGCTCGCTGATGCTTGTCGACGATTCGGGGGACTATCTTGAGTTACGTGCGGCGTGCAGTCCCATGGACGAGGCCGGCAAGGTGTTTGACCCGCGCGAATGGAAAGGCCGGCGTTTCAAGATGGGCGAAGGCGTCGTAGGCAAAGTGGCCGCCGAGGGCCGGCCCATGCTTGTGCCCGACGTGATGCAGGAAAAGAGCTTCTTGAAAGTGGCCGAAAGCAATGTCGAGGTGCGTTCCCTGCTGTGTTTTCCGCTACGAGTCGAAAACCGCGTTGTGGGCGTCCTCAATCTCAGCCATTCGAGACCCGGTTTTTTTACGGTCGAGGCTGAGCGCACGCTCGAGTTTATCGCGGAACGCATCGCCCGTCTGTTAACCGGTGAACATCTCCGCCAGCGGGTGCAAATTGCGGAGTCTCGCTATCATTTTGTCGCCGAACACGCGAGCGACGGGGTGGTGTTGTTCAACCCCTACCGGCGGGTCCTTTACGTCAACTCCGCGGTGGAACAACTTACCGGGGTTACCCCGAACACTTTTGTCGAGGGTGAGACACCTTGGGAATCCATTATTCATCCCGAAGACCACGCCGCCTATGACCGCGCCTGGCAGACCCTGCTCGAGAGAACCCAAGAGGTGGCCGTTGAATACCGGAGCTTCGGTCCGGATGGAGCATTGCGGCGCCTGTCGCAAGTGAACGGTCCTCTTTGCGACGTGGGCGGGCAAGTCGAAGGGGTTATCGCTGTCGTGCGGCCCCTGCCCGATGCCGTCTATCCGGAGTAAAAGCGGAGAGTGTCCTGCGTTTGAGGGGGCAAGCGAGTGGACTGTGGTTTTTGAAGAACACGGACGGGCACGGACCAACACAGCGCGACCTAGCCGCAACCAAATTGCCGGGTCCGGAGTCCACCCGGGCTCGCGTGGTAAGATGCACGGCTGCGCCGTTGCGGATAAGACGCACGGTTTCGGTATTGCGAATAGACCACGCTCCGGCAAGGGAGGACGGGCTTTCCAGCCCGTCCTTAAGACCACCGCGGACGGATACGTCCGCGCTCCTTTGAGAGCAAATAGGCATTTTCGAGGTAGCGACCCGTGGGTCGGCGCTGACAGCAGGCCCCGTCGTCTACGATGCGGTATCCTTATGTCCCCGCAATATTTACTTACACAGAGACACGGAGATCACAGCGCAAGACAGCCGCAACCATAATAGAAACCAAAGAAAAGTTTCCACCCTTGGTCCGGCATGCGTCTTCGACAACGCGGGCTCGCGTGACGCAGGGGGGAGGATTTTTTGTCTTCGATCCCAAGAAAGTCTGTTGCTTTAGACGAATCTCTTCGAAAAGATGATCGAAGTTTGCAGATAGTAGTACAGAACAACACGGCGCGCGATTTTCTTCTTGTCCCTTGACGATGTGTCGCGTCCTTGGCGTTCTCAGGATAAATGTGGCTTTGCCGACGGACGGGCGCTTAGCCGTCATTGGAATCCTCCGCGTCCCCTGTGCCTGCAAGGCGGTACACCCGGGATTCGATGGGGGCCAGCGATACGGCCAGCGCACCGTCCGTGACAGGCGCCGTGCCTTGGTGAAACACCCCTTCCGCCTCGCCGTCCGTCACGCCGGGCACTTGGATTTGCGCTTCGGCAGGGCGGCGCTCGTAGTTGGCGAGGATGATATAGGTGTCGTTGGCGTCGCTCTTGACCATTGCCGCGACGGTACCCGCGACCTGCAAAGATTCCGGCGTGTCCGCGGTGAGGACAGGCATCAGAGCATTCAGTTCCTCCACAACTCCTTTGAGGTCTTCCCATAAGCGCACCCGCCCGAGCAGTGTGCGATTCCATTCATCGCCGATCAAGCGCGACAGCGACCAGTAGAGAATTCCGCGCGCGCCGGATGCCACGGCGGTGTAGGTCATACACCGTAATTCGTCGCCCGTGGGCAAGCGCTTCCATTCATCCGGTATGTCGTGCTTGCTTTCCTTTGACACACTGAAATCGAAAATCTGGCCGACATACCAGAACGGTTTGGCGCTTCCGCTGGCTTCCCTCCACTTTTCGCAGAACATCCGCACACCCCGGAAGCCCGTGCCCGAGTACCATTCCGCGGGGATCGGCGGCACGGGGTAGTAGTCGGCCTGGCACACGTCCATCGATGCCTCGAAGCGTTGGGGATCGACAAAGTGGCACACAACCGCCGTCACGGGATGATGAGGATCGTGCTCTTTGATCACTTCATAGGCCGCGGGCATATAATCCTTACCCTGATCGCCCTCTTTATCCCAGGCGGGCTCGTCCATTGTATGCCACGCCAGCAGCGCGGGATGGTCGCGGTACGTTTCAATGCGCCGAATCGAGTCCTGAAACTCCATCGCTTTCACGTCCGGACGGTAGAGCCCGACCAAACACATGAGTCCGTTGGCGTGGGCTGCATCCAGCCATGCCTTTCCGTTATCGGGCGCCCGCCCTCCTTCCCACGCGTACGTGTGCACCGTGTTGAACCCCGCCTCCGCGAGGAGCGGCAGGTCCTTGGGGTTTCCCGCCGAGTACACCCCTATCGGGAAAAACGGCTTGCCATCTATCCGGACACACGTGTCACCTACTACGGTGACTTCCGCCGCCTGCGCGGAGAACGCACCGCCAACAATAAGACAAAGCACGGCAGGAAATGCACTGTATCGCATATTCCCTCCTTTTCATGGCATCAAGCATTCTTTCAATCCTTGGCCAGTGTATGTTATCAGCCCACGGCTATCCCACCCACATTTTTCTCTTTCTTGCGGTGGGTAGGACAGGCGACTAGAATCGAATGCAACAGGCGAAAGAGCTCTTTCTCCCAGCGGGCTGCGATTAATCTCCAGTGAGGGCGGTATGGCGGATACATTTACGGTATACATCACGGCAGATACTCTCCTTGGCGGTCTTGCCGGCCGGGAAGGCCGAGACGAAAGCGTCGCGCTGCTTCGGGAGGCATACGTAACGCGCGTGGTGCTCGAGGGGTACCGGGGCGGCCGGTGTGTCCCTGAATCCTCGCTGGTGGCCGCCCGGGATTTCTACCAGGCGGAGGGATTCGAGACGCTCGGCGGGTTGATGCCGGTTTACGGCGAGGGATTCGGAGCACGCACGGTGGGTGTGGAGACACGCTTCTCGGGATTCTGCTTCAGTCAGGAGGAAACCGGCGCGGCTTTGGAGGCGGAAATTCGGAAACTGGCGCGGTGTTTCAATAAAGTCGTCATTGACGATGCCTTTCTTACGTCGTGCCGGTGTGCCTCTTGCGAGACCGCACGCCGTGGACGCGACTGGGGCGAGTTCCGCCGTGCGCTTCTGGCAAATGTGGGCCGCCGATGGGTGGCGGCCGTTCACGAAGAAAACGTGGGCGGTCGTCTCGTGGTGAAGTTTCCGCAATACTATGACCGCTACGCCCGTTTTGGATACGACGCCGAGACGTTTGCGGACGTGTTCGACGAGGTTTGGCAGGGGACGGAGACACGGAATCCCACAACCTCTCTTTTCGGGTACACGCAGCCCTACCAGGGTTATTTCAATTTCAGATGGATGCGCATCTGTGCGGGCGAGAAGCTGACGACGGCATGGTTCGACTACCTCGATTGCGACGAACAGTTGTTTTACGAGCAAGCCGTCACGACCTTTCTCGCCGCGCCGCGCGACGTCACGCTCTTTCGTTACGACACCAGCCTGTTCGGCACAAGTATGATGGGACGCGTGAGCGACGCGCTTCCGGAGCTGCTCGCCTTGCGCGAGGCCGCTCGAGAGCCCCGGGGCGTCCATATCATCATGCCGCCGAACGCCGATGGCGGGCGCGACCTGTTCCTCGCGGACCACCTGGGCATGATTGGGCTGCCGCTGGTGCCCGCGACCGTTATCGAACCCGGCATGCGCAGTATCCTGCTGACCGCCCACGCCATGGAAGACGAGGGGATACCGGCCGGCGTCCAGCAAGCATTGCTATCGGGCCGCCAAGTCATCGTGACGGCCGATGGACTTGTACGGGCCGCCCAGAGATACCCGGAGTTGCTTCCATTTTTCGGATACGAACGCTGGGGCATTGCGGCCATAGCCTCGGACGCGACGCGGTTCGAAATCGAAGGGAAGCAATTTACCTCTGAAGTCCCCTACCGCCTCCGTGCCGATCTTCAGCCCCTCGATGCCGCCACCCAAGTGTCCGCGAAGGTGTTTGCATTTGATGGACC
>JAWODE010000663.1:0-4451 GCA_046483455.1 Candidatus Hydrogenedentota bacterium
GGATAGAAATCATCGGGCAATTCGAGGGGTTCGAGAGGTACCTTTTTCGCTGCATCCTCGTCGGCGAAAGCCACATGCCCGTCGAACAACACCACGAACAAGAGCAATACCAACCCGAGCGCCGCGCTTCGATTCCGTGTGTCCGCCATTGTCTTTCTCCTTCCAAACTCGGCATTCGGAAACAGCTACCGAACTGTTTCCACGCCCATTTCCTCGAACTGCGCCGCGGCGTTGAGGAAATGCGCCGTAATCCAGAAAACGGTCCAATCCTCGACATAACCGCCGCGCAAGCCAAACGGGCTTTCGATGTTGCCCCGTTGCGCGTAGTTGGTGTGTTGGGGCTGCTCGCCCTGGCTGCCGTAGGGATCGATCAACTGCCCACAGGTACGATACATCACCAGCGCAAGCTGTTTCAGTTCCTCGTTACCCGTCGCGAGCCCGAGCTTATAGACGTACGGCGCGATCAACACGCCGTAAACGTCAATATGCATGTTCTGCACCGACACGGCCGTCCAGCCACGCGTCTTGAAATCATGGTCCCGGAGACGTCCCGGCGGGAGATCGATATCCCACACGACGAGGTAAGTCAGCGTCACGTCGCAGGCGTGTTGCGCCCACTCGAGGTAACGGGATTCCCCGGTCACTTCGTGCAGGGCGAGGAAACCCTGGAACGCGGCAAAGGCTCCTTCTTTATCTTCGCAGCTCGCGTCGAGGGTGCCGCCCCAGTATGGCTCGCGCATGGACAAAGAACGCTCCGCATACAGACGGCCGGCCTTTTTCGCCGCGCGCAGGCAGGTTTCTTTGCCGAGGATTTCGTATGCGGCACACAAAGGAGCAATGAAAAAGGCTTCGTCGGTGGATTTGGGGTTCCAGTCCTCCGTGAGGATGCGTTGCGCATGAAAATCGGCCGCTTGTCCAAGAAAAGTACGCCATTTGGAATCATCGAGGCCGGATTGCGCGGCGGCTTTGATGGCATTCGCGAAATTTAGCATCGCCTGCCCCTGCGAAAGAGGTTCATGGTGGTCCCATTTGTTCTTGTCGCAGTGGCACCACGTATGAAATCCGCCCTCATAGAATTCCGCGGTGGTCAGGAAATCAAGACTCTTCTGTGCGCGCTCCAGCGCCTCCGGCTTCCCCAATATAGGCCCCAAAACCTGATTGGCATACCCAAGAGCCGCAGCCTGACCACACCAACCCATGACGAAGATATCCCTGTCGGGATACTTGGTATACCCGGCCGTTTCTTCCGATGCGTACCACCGGGTATCGGAGAACCGGTATTTGGCTTCGACAATTTCCTGAAACGTTGGCAAACCTTCCACGCAATAAGGCTCAAACAAGGCCAAACTGGTTCGCACCGGCCGCTGAAATCCTGCCCCTTCCTTCGGCACGGGAAAAACTTCGAGGTAAAAGGTTTTCTCAATGATTGCGCCCGGGAGCACATTTACATATGCGTCCTCGTAGGGAAGAAAACCCGGCTGGATGGCTTTGACCACACTCCTCTGCCCATTCGATGCACAGGGCCCCGACAGCAGTGCCAATTCGGTACCATCGTCGAGGGCTCGAACACCCAACGACCACCATTGGTCGGCCAGATTGCCAAAAGGCGTTGGCGAGGGTAGTGTATGCAAAGTTACGCCAAAAAACGCGTCGCTCTCCTGCCATTCGAGACTCGCAAACGGCATCGGGAACCGGTGCTCTTCGAAGAATGCTTCTTCTCCCATCGCCCCTGTATACACCGGGGTCTTGCCGCTACGCGCGCCCGAGGGATTCCCGTAATAGAGGATGCCCGGCATAAGCACTCCATCCCCCGTGCCCGGACTCTGAAACCGCACCGACAGCGTAACCTTTTCCGCAACCTCGGCACCTTCCCACACGAATCGTCGAATGCATTTCATCAGGCGTCCTTCCGGACGGTACGCGTCCGAGACACGCCAGCTTCCTGTTGACGTTTCGATCACCCCGCGAAGAATGGTCCATTCGCCGGCCTCCTCGACGTCACGGGCGTGAGCATGATGCCAATCGGCAGGCCATTGGCCGCGCCAATCCATCGCTACCGACCATAGTCCCTCGGATGGGGACGCAAGCAGTGCATGTTCCCCCGACAAAATCTCGACGCCGTGGCCGCCTTCAATTTCGCGAACACGGAGCCCTGTTGGCATGTCCTCCACGCGGACAGCGTTCGCACTTCGCGCCGCGAACACCAGTGAAAACACTACCGCGGCGATTCTGATGCACATGTTATCCCCTCCAAAGCAAAGACGGCCTCGCGAGAGGCCGCCTTCAGTAAAGCCGTTTGCATCAGCGTATCAAGCATGACCAAATCGGCTACGGTAGTTCCTTGACGCGGATGTTGCGGAAATAGAGGACGTCCCCGTGCCCGCAGAACCCCAGACGGCCGGACTCGCGCTTCAGGCCCGGATGCTCCTTGCCGTCCATGGTGCCGTCTTTGCTGGCTTCAACGAGATCGGCGTCCACAATCACCTCGCCATTGAGCTTCACGGTGATGTGGCGCCCGTCCGCAATGACTTCCTGCTCGTTCCACTCGCCCACGGGCTTGAGGAACCCGCGCTTTGCGGGAACCACGCCATATATCGAGCCGTGGTACTGGTAGGGTTTCAGGTCCTTGTACTTCTCGGCGGTGTTGTCGATGATCTGGAGTTCCATGCCGTCATAGGCGGCGTGGGCGGGCATCGGGACGCGAACCGCCAACCCGTTATTCGCGCCGGGCGTGAGCTTGAACTCGAACCGCAGCACGAAATTCGCGTAGTCCTTCACCGTGTAAAGATTTCCGCCGGGTTTACAGACGATAACGCCGTCCTCGATACCATATCCCTTGGTATCGCCTTCCCACCCGGTCAGGTCCTTTCCGTTAAACAGCGCAACAAAGCCCTCCTCGACCTTCGGAGCGCCCGCCTTTTCCGCGGGTTTTTCAGGCGCAATCTCAGCGAGATATGCGTCGATCTCCTTTCGCAGGTCCTCGCTGCCGGCCTTTTCGCTCGCCTTACGCAGGATGGCCGCCACTTCGGGGGCGTCCAGCCCTTTGTCCTTCTCGTCCTTTGGGCAAGCAATCTGCGCGGCCGCAAGCGCGGCATCGGCCGCAAGCGCCTCGTTATCGAGGTACTCTCCCACCACCTGCAAGGACTCAATGGTGTGAATACTCGATAATCCGGAAAGGGCCGCGACCTTTTCCTCTTTGCGGCGCGCGGTTTCGAGAGCCGCCCGGTATTGAGCCACCTTTTCGGCGGGTGAAATCCCGGCCTCGGGCACCAGCCGCAGGAAACCACCAAGTGCCAGCGCATGATGCGTGTCGTTGTCGGTCGTCTTGGCAATTTCCATAAGACTGGACATCGCCTCAGGATTCGGCCACTGGGCCAAGGCGCGCACCGCCGCATCTTTAACCGTCTGACTCTCGCTCTTGGTTGCGTCCAGAACTGTCTGAAGTGCTTTATCGCTCCCAATGGCCGGCAGCGCCGCCAACAGATCGGCCTTGGCCTGTCCATCGTGTTTCTCGATGGCATTCAGCAGCCTGCGCGGTTTATCGGCAGCCAGGGTCACCAGCACGCCACGCGCCGCCTCTTTCTCAGCATCGCTTCGAGCTTCGACCACCAAATCCACGACGCGGTCGACGTCGCCCGGCTTCGCCACCGTTGATAATGCATCGATAGCCGCCATCCGGACCGCTTCGTCCTCAGCGTCGGTCTGGGCAAAAACGAGCCGGCGCACACTTTGTGCCTGGCGTTGCTTCAGCACATCGAGAAGCGCGATACGTGCAGGAGGCGGTGTCTTCTCCAATGCCTGGGCGCACGCTTTGACGACCGGCCGGCCGGGCACCCGCAGCAGCGCCGATCGAATGGCTTCAATTTCGTCTTCTTCGGCACCCTGGCGCAGACGTTCGAGCATCGGAGCCACGGCGCGGCTGCCCGTAAGCTTTGTAGCCGCGTCGATAGCCGCCATGCGCACCACCTTGTCTTCCGCGAGAATCTGGCGCGTCAGCATATCGGAAGCCACTTTATCGCCCCGGTTGCCCAGCATAGTAATGATCTCAGCCTGAACTTCGGGGGAAACCTCTTCCATTTTGGCCATCCACTGACGGGTAGCTTCTTCGGAGGGGAACTCGGAAGCGAGTCTCAGCGCGGCAGCCCGATACTCGAGGCTCGGGTCGTTCATGGCCGCGAGGAGTAATTCTTGCCCCGAAGCACCGCCGATATCGATGAGGGTCGACAACGCCGCGGAGCGGATACTGGGCTGTTCACTGCCCATCAGGGTATCGCAAATGCCTCTCGCTGTTTCCATATCGCCGTTTTCAGCGAGGCGCTTCGCGTACGTCAATCCATAGGAGACAACTTTGGCCTTTTAATAGGGGGCAGCCGTTTCGTACGCCTGGCGCAGCGGTTCGAGGGCTTGCGCCACGCCCATCTCCGCCAATGCCTGGTAAGCCACAATACGCG
>JAWODE010000693.1:0-5143 GCA_046483455.1 Candidatus Hydrogenedentota bacterium
ATCCCAGATAGCGTGCTGGGTCTCGTTGTACAGGTCGGGCGCGTTCTGCGCGGTGAGTGGATCGGTGCCCGAAACAACCTCATCGCCATCGCTCTCCCCGTCGCCATCCGTGTCCCAATGTAGGGGGAGCGTGTTGTAAACAAGCACCTCATCCCCGTCCGATAGGCCATCGCCATCCGTGTCCGGGTTTCCCCAATCGGTGCCCAGGTAGGCTTCCGTTTCATTATCAAGACCATCGCCGTCGCTGTCGTCGCCGGGCGCGGCAACAATGACCTCCAAGCTGATAGTCACGGGATCAAGTTCGTCCGCCGCCACGGTAAGCGTCGCGTTCTCGGTTCCCGGCGACAGCGTGTCCCGCGACACAGTCACCGCGATATTGACCCGGTCGCTCGAGCCGGTACTTGAGCCGCTGGCTGGGGTACAGGTCACCCATGGCTGGTCCGGCGTCACGGAAAAATCCAACGTGCTTCCCGCGTCGCCGGAGTTCCAAACCTCGAGTTGCCACGTTTCTTCCGAGATGGAAAAGACATGCGATCTTGTGGAGACGGCAATGGCGGGGATAGGTGTGCCGGACCCCGGGTCCTCAACCAGAACCTCCAGATTGACCGAGACTGGATCGAGCCCGTTTGCGGATACTGTCAGCGTCGCGTTCTCGGTTCCCGGCGACAACGTGTCCCGCGATACAGTCACCGCGATATTGACCCGGTCGCCCGAGCCCGTGCTTGAGCCGCTGGCTGGGGTACAGGCCACCCATGGCTGGTCCGGCGTCACGAAAAAATCCAACGTGCTTCCCGCGTCGCCCGAGTTCCAGACCTCAAAAGTCCAGGTGTTTTCGGAAGTTGCGAAGGTGTGGGATGCCGCCGAGACGTCAATGGCCGCCACAGGCTCCGGGGAAGGCTTTGGGCATCCACTAAGACCAATGACCAGAACCAAACACCACACCGCTACGAAGGCAAGAAAACCGTGTTTCATAACGCCTCCTTCTTGTCGAGCGAGAATTGCTGCTCTTGGCAGGCAAATCTTCACCTCCCGAACAAGGGGAGGCTGTAGCTCCGTCCGCGCCCGGCGTGCACACGTCACATTGTAATATTAATTCATGTATGCTGTTTGAGCGCTTTTTACCACATTGCCCGGATTTTTGCAACTGTATAATTGCGCCCATGGCCGGGCAAAGCAGAGCAAATGGAAACTGTGCAAATCTTGCGGTCCAAGACACTCTCTGGGTGATACGAGAGTACCGTTGTGCGTTTCCCGGGTACGGTAGGGGCAGGCCCCTGTGCCTGCCCGAACTCCTGTGCCTGCCCCTGGGCGCCCACGGGGGGCCGCCCCTACAAAAGCAGGAGACAGCGAACCATGAGCCCTTCGGCTCACCCGTAGACCATGAAAATAGGGCCGACCGGCGAGGGCGCCGGTCCCACACCGGAGGAATTTTCGAGACAGATATCCAGCTTGCGTGACAACAAGGGAGGCCGGGCTGACATCGGGGTCTTTTGATTGGCCTGAAATGCTATGGTAGCATCCGTGAGTTTACGAGGTTTGGCGGAACGACGGGTACATTCATGATCGAGATTGGCGAAGATCCCAATTACAATCCACGCAATTTGACGAAGCCTTCGGCAAGCGCTTGGGCGATTTATATGCGGTTGCTGAGCTATGCGTTCCGGTATAAGGCCCGACTGGCGGTGTCGATTCTGTTTGCGTTGCTGGTGGCGGGGTCGTTTACCTCGATGATCGTGGGTGTGGCGGCGGTAGTCGACGTTTCGCTGAGTCCGCCGGCGCCCCTCGAGGATGCCGAAGGCGTGGATGAGACGATCGAACAAGCCAAGGCGCGGGCTGTAGACGAACTCACCGAGAAATACGCGCCACGGGTCGTCTCGGCAGTGAAGCCCTTCAGGTTTATCCACCGCATGGATGGCGATGCCGTGCGGGCGCGTGTCCATGACGTCATCGGAAGCATGCGGCACCGGCCGATGTACGCCATTAAGGTCGCGTGTGTTCTGCTGGTGGGGTTGTCGCTTTTCGCGGGTATCGCGCGTTTTCTTCAGGAGTACCTCGCGGGGACGATCGGCGCGAATATCTCGGTGACGCTTGGCCAGGAGATGTACGCAAACCTCATGCACCTGTCGCTGGGTTTCTTCGAGAAGCACCCGACGGGCGAGCTGATCGCGCGTTTCGCCAACGATATTTTCCAGGTGAACCGCGGGTTGGCGGGCGTTTTCGTCAAACTGATGCGCGAACCGATCAAAGCACTTTTCTTTCTTGTGACGGCGTTCACGATCGACCCCGTTATGACGGCAATCGGGTTGTGCGTACTACCGCCGGTGGCGGCGGCGATTTACAAGCTCGGCCGCAAATTCAAAAAGAGTGTTCGGCGCTCGCTCGAGAAGGTGGCCTCGATGGCCATGGTAGCCTCGGAAACGTTTAACGGGATAGCGATCATTAAGAGCTTCTGCATGGAGGCCTATGAGATTGTGCGGACCAATGCCGAGTTCGCCAAACTGCGCCGCTACCTCGTGAAGATGGTGAAAGTGGACGCGGCGGTGGGCCCTATCGTCGAATTTGTCTTGATTCTCGGGGTCGCGGCTCTGGTTCTTGTTGCCGGCACGCGCGTGATGAACGAGCAGATGAGCCGGGGCGATGTGGCCGCGCTGATTTTCGCCTTTGCGCTCATGCTCGATCCGCTGCGGAAACTGTCTTCGGTGAATAACCAGATTCAGACCAGTGTAGCGAGCGCGGAGCGGGTGTTCGAATTCATCGACATGCAACCCGATGTTGTGGAGAAGGCCGATGCGCGAGTGCTGCCGCGTCTCTCGGAGGCGATTCATTTCGAGAAGGTGCATTTCGCCTACAAACCGGACGTCGAGGTTTTGAAGGGCATCGACCTCGAGGTCAAGAAGGGCGAAATGGTGGCCCTGGTCGGTTTCAGCGGCGCTGGAAAGAGCACCCTCGTCAAGCTGTTACCGCGCTTTTACGATGTGACGGACGGGGCGGTCAAGATCGACGGCATCGATATCCGGGACGTCACCTTCGAGAGCCTTCGCCATCAGATCAGCATCGTCACGCAGGAGACCATCCTGTTTAATGAAACCGTGCGCGATAACATTGCGTTCGGACGTAAAGACTACAGCGAAGAGCAGGTGCTCGAGGCAGCGCGGGCGGCGTATGCCGATACGTTTATCGAAGCGCTGCCGGAGGGCTACGACACGGTCATCGGCGAGAGCGGCGCGACGCTTTCAGGCGGCCAGCGGCAGCGTCTGGCCATTGCCCGCGCCATCATCAAGGACCCCGCCATTCTGATTCTGGATGAAGCAACCTCGCATTTGGATTCCGAGAGCGAACAGGCCATCCAAAAGGCCTTAGCGGCATTTGTGCAGGGCCGCACGACCATCGTGATTGCGCATCGCCTGGCTACGGTGCAGCGGGCGGACCGGCTTGTTGTGTTGGACCAGGGAAAGATCGCCGAACAGGGGACCCATCAGGAACTTCTCGCGAATGGCGGTATTTACCGCCGGCTGTACGAGCAGCAGTTGCTGACCGGTGGCGGGGACACTGCATGAAGAGGATGGTTCCGGTTGCGCTGACGGCTTTCCTCGTGCTTTGGGGGTGCGGCGAGGACGAGCCCCCTGTCGAGCCTGCGCCTCGGGCTGCAGCCGAAGAAGAGGCTGCTGCCGCGGATGTTGAAACGAAGAAATTCACCACGGCGCCGGTTGTGGTGGTTGATTTGGAGGGCCGGCCTCTGGCCAATATGCTTCCTATCGCGACGGAGCAGCCGAATGCATTCCAGAAGCCGACGGTGCAGGGGGAACTTACGGGAGCGGACGGCCGGAGCGTGCTTTCGCTGCCGCGGGATACCCATCTGTATGTGCGGGCGTGGGACCCTGCGTTGCGTATGTTTCCGAACAACTTTTACGAAGTACTCCCGCCGATGGGCGATTCGACCGAGACCATGACCATTACGATGGTCGAGGGGGCCACCCTGGCGATGACGCTTCTGGATGCCGCGCACCAACCGGCCGCCAACGAAAATGTCGGTATCATGATGTTTCACGGAGTACACGGCCCGTGGTGGCCCGCCGAGGCCGATACGGACGGCGCCGGGCGCGTTGTATTCGAGCAGGTGCCTCCGGGCGAATACACGATAAAGGTCAAAGCCATCAAGAGCGGCGAACTCGAGATCGGGAGCGTCCGGATTCCGCCGGGCAGCGAAACGGACTTGGGCCCGGTCACCCTGCAATGAAACATCTGGCGGTAAGGGCGTCAAACGTGACTTTTCTTGTGCGCGTTTCCTTTATTCGAGGACAATTTCGACACGGCGGTTGAGGGCGCGTCCCGCAGCGGTATCGTTGTCGCTGACGGGGTCCGCTTCACCGTGGAAGGAAACGATTAGCCGGTCTTCGGTGATCCCCTGTTCCAGCAGGTACTGTTGTACTTTTTGTGCGCGGCGCCGTGAGAGGTCCATGTTGTATTTTGTCGAGTGGGTGTTGTCGGTATAGCCCTTGAGATGGACCATGAGTTCGGGCCACTCGTTCAGAAACAGGGCGATGCCGCGCAAATAGCCTTTTGCCGAAGAACTGATGGTAGTGCTGCCACGGGAGAAGAGGAGGTTCTCAAACTCGGGGTATTCATCGGGCACGCCATCATGATCGCGCCAACGGTTCCAGGTTTCCGGTTCGAGGGGCGCGCCGTCGACGGCATCCGGGATGCCGTCCTGATCGTTGTCGGGATCGGGGGCGCCGTCTTCGTCTTCAAACCCATCGAAGTCTTCAGGTAACAGGGGCGCGGCGTCTTTGAGATCGACAATGCCGTCACCGTCGGTGTCGCGCCGCCACATGGTGTCGATGAGCGCCTCGGTGTCGACAAGGGCCTGGGCGGCTTCCCGCCAGTCTTTTCCGCGCACTAAGTTATGTTCGGCAAGGCTGAGGCGGGCACTTGCCTGGGCATACAACAGGGGTACGGTTTGTTTGGCCTTGTCTTGGTCGATTTCGAGGTAGCGTGCTTTGACGCGCGCGAATTCGGTCCGGCAGGCGGCTTCATCGCGCGCAGGTTCGATGGTGATGGGCTCGCGTTCTTCCTCGGGGATAGAGCGCATTCGGGTCGTGCGCCAGGCCATCGGTCCCGACGTGGATCTGATGATGGACGCCCA
>JAWODE010000697.1:0-3788 GCA_046483455.1 Candidatus Hydrogenedentota bacterium
GTGATGCGGTGTGGACATCAACGCCACTTCCGAGAAAAAACTGGACACACGACGTCTCCCACCGGGGGTCGCCACTCGCTACCAATGCTGTCGAAATTCCATTCATAAGTACCTTCCAGTTAAACCAAAAGCAAAAAACATGCCCGGATCGACAACGCTGGAATGTATCCGTGTGTGTAGGTAAGGACCGAAAATATACTGAATGGAAACAGTCTGTATAGAAGCTACACAAGATGGCGCATGATAAGATTCCAGGTCGCTACGTCCATGAAAAAGAAGCGGACGCATTCCCCTCCGGCGATCTTTAGGAACGGGTGACAAATTTCGTCCATGGGTCTCGGTTCAGGGTGGCCCCATTCAAAAAATGCTCAAGGATGGTCCCACTTTCCGAGCCGGTCGTACAGTGTCTTCCTGCTTAATCCCAACAATCGTGCGGCTCGGGTCTTATTGTTATCGCAGTACTCCAGGGTACGCAAAACGAAGGCCCGCTGGGCTTCTTCCAGAGAAACGCCAAAGGGCACATAAACCCCCTCTTCTTCAGACCGAGAGGGCTCCGCACCGTGCGTTTTAGCCCTTTCGTTTAGGGATGACTGGGAACTCTTTGTGGGCGAACGGTCCCCTTGTACGCGGCGCGGCAGATGCCGGATTTCGATCAACCCATTTTCAGCCATAATGGCTGCTTGGGCAACACTATTGCGCAACTCGCGCACGTTCCCGGTCCATGGATGATTCCGCAAAACGTCCAAAACACCGGGCGCGAAACCACTGACCTGCAGATCGAATTCCCGGTTTACGTGCTCGAGAAAGTCGTGTGCAAGCGCAGGCAGGTCTTCGAGGCGCTCGCGAAGGGGCGGCACGCGTATGGAAAGTACTTCGAAACGATGAAGCAGGTCGGGACGAAAGAGGCCGTTTTTGACGGCCTCGTGGAGGTCAATATTGGTCGCGGCGATAACGCGCACATCGACGTGTTTGTCTTCCTGGCCGCCGACGGGGCGAAAGGCCCCGGTCTCGAGAACGCGGAGCAAGGCTACCTGCACGGCCTCTTCCATCGTGCCGATCTCGTCGAGAAACAGCGTTCCGCCATCGGCTTCCAGAAACCGGCCGGATTTATCGTTGCTTGCGCCCGTGAATGCCCCTTTTACGTGCCCGAAAAGTTCGCTCCCCATGAGTTCTTTCGAAATCATGCCTGTATTCAGCGCAACGTAGGGCTTTCCGGCGCGCTTGCTGCGCCGATGAATCTCCTTTGCCAGTAGGTCCTTACCGGTCCCCGTTTCTCCCGTGATAAGGGTGGGGAGGTCCACGGCGGCAGCCTTTTCGGCGAGTGAAAACACCTTTTTCATGACCGGACTCGCCCCAATCAGTGAACCGAACCATTCTGAAGTTTGCTGAGTTACCACAAATCCAACCTTTCCACAGATTTATCTGCCGTGAAGTATACGTTCGTAATGTGTGCAGCGAGCCTCCAGAAGAGATAGCGCCCATTTTCTGGCACGCCTGTTGCGTACAATTCCGAAAGAAAACAGCCATGTGGGAGACCTATGATGTTTCGAAGCACGAAAGACTTGTTTGGGTACGGCGTAGCCGCAACGGATGGCCCCGCGGGCTCGGTCCGCGACTTTTACTTTGATGACGAGGTCTGGGCGGTACGTTATCTCGTGGTCGATACAGGGGTGATTCTGCCCGGGAAGAAGGTTCTGCTGGCGCCCCAGGCAATTAGGGAGGCTAAGTGGGATGCGCGCTTGCTGGCCATTCCCCACACACAGCAGGAAATCGCCGAAGGGCCATCGTGGGACGCCGATAAGCCTGTTTCGCGCCAGGAAGAAGAGGAATTGCACAAGTATTATCAGTGGGCTCCGTATTGGGCCCCCGGCGTACCTTTTGGCGCGGCGCCCGTCGCTACGCCGGTTCCTCCTGCGCCGCCACCCCGCAAAGAGAAGAACAACTTGCGGAGTCTGCAGGAAATCCTGGGCTATGCGCTTGAGGCGGCCGATGGTCAAATAGGCCATATCGAGGACTTTATTGCGGAGGACAGCGACTGGGTGTTCCGAATGGTCGTGATCGACACCCGCAATTGGTTGCCGGGCAGAAAAGTGGCGTTTTCGCCGCAGTGGATCGACCGAATTGACTGGGGTGGGAAAGTGGTACAAACACGCTTGACGCAGGAACGCATACGCAATGCGCCCGAATTCGATCCTTCCGAACCGGTCAATGAGGAAGTCGAACTCCGGCTTTATGATTACTATGGGCGACCGCATTAGCTCTCCTTCTGAACTTTTGCGGGGCGCGATTGGCCTTTCGGTACGGCCGGCACTTCATAGACAGGGTATCCCGGAAGGGCGATGCGCAAGCGTGGCGGTTCGCGCCGCCACGTCGCATCCCACGCAATGCTCGGGTCTCCGTTCTCGATGCTCAAAAAGACCGTGATGGGACCGTATGAGGTTGGGGTGGGGCCCAGATGGCTTGATTCGGATTGCCAGGTTTCCGGAATGCCCGAAGCGAGGACCAGCCCGTCTTCCGCCTCCCGCACAAACATGTTTCGCATAATCATAAGCCACTCAGCGGCGGCCCAGAGATGCTGACCGTCTCCCATACATCCGCCACCCGTTTGAGGATGGATGGCTTCGGGCCACTGGCCCGTTGGCGATGCAAGGCCGGCGACGGTTTCCACGAGTTGCATGAACGAGTGATCGCCTTCTCGAAGCAATACTTGCGCAACCATGAGCGTCAGGTACGCATTTAGTCCTGAATGAATCATGTCTTGAAAAAAAGCCCCATTGACGAAGCATTTGTCCACCAGAAACTGCACCGTGGCCCGCATGCGCGGGTCGTCTTCAGGGAGCAACGCAAGCGGGTAAGCGGCGGCAATCGAGCCGATGGCGCCGGCATCCATGCGGCGGTACGGAGAGGCCGGGAACCCCGGTGTTTTTCGTGGGATGGGTGACGTTTTCAGACTTCGTTCAATGGCCTCCAACATGTTTGCCGCTTCTTGGCGAAATCGCTTCTCGTGCTCCTCCTTGCCCCAGCGGGCACAAATTTCCGCGGCGGCCTGCAAGCCGGCTACCGCGAAGAAGTCATCCCAGTAATAGTAATCATTGTTTCCCAGATGTTCGGCACTGAAGCCGGCGGGCAGCAGGTCGGCATGAGGACTATTGTCATCGCCGGAACACCGGTTCCGGAGAATCCACTCGGCTCCTCGGAGCACAAGGTTGCGCCACCCCTTTTTCAGAGGCAACCCCGAGCGCTGCAGGTATTGCTGATACGCCCAAAGGGCGGCGCCATTCGCATCCCATTCGCCGTCTTGTGACAAGAAAAAGCCGTCTGCCCGTTGGCGCAGCTTGAAATTATCTAGAATCCGCTCGGTCGGGCCGAACAATCCCATAGCGGTCATTGCATTGAGAATAAATGCGGCATCGCGAAACCAGAACCTTTTGTAGGTGTAGGGTCCTGGATACACGTCGTCGGGAGAGAGCAAGACGAGAGAATGGCGGGCGGCATCGAAAAGAAACTGGTACCAGGCATCGGGTAGCTTGGCTTGGCATGTCTTTTCAAGGGCTTCCTTCCAGGGAAGGGGGCGCTTATGAGGCAATACCGGCGCAGACCGGGTATCCTCGGTGAGGTCCACTTCAAGGGTAATGTTTTGCTTGCCCTGTTCTGGAATCCGGAACAGCGCCGCCGCGGTGGCCAAGCCCACGTCGCAGTGTTGCCGGGTGCGTTGCGGGCGGTCCATCAGCTCAAGGTGAATGTCTCCCATAGCATAATCAGAAGACAAGTGACGCTCAGGCGCGCAG
>JAWODE010000701.1:0-3845 GCA_046483455.1 Candidatus Hydrogenedentota bacterium
CGAAATAATAGCCGGGCCAACGGCGGCTGTGCATCCAGAACAGACGATTGAATGCGCCATCGGAACGATGCCGATCGAGGAAGCCTCCCGTGGCCATGAGATGCAGCTCGCACTGCCTGTCCCCCAATTTGGTAATCCGTGGCATGGGCGCGGAACCGAGATCCGGCTTGACCCCGTTTTCCGCACCCGCAGTAGGGACCGTCCACCTGGATGGTCATGTGACCGAATTCACCCGCGGCGCCTGAGAATCCATAGAAGATTTTGCGGTCGATAATGATTCCCGCGCCGATGCCGGTGCCGGGGAAAACCCCCAGGACGCTTTCGCAGTCGCTTATTTCCCCGAAGCGGTATTCGCCGTACGTGCCGACGTTCACGTCATTGTCAACAACCACGGGGGTCTTGAACTGCTTTTTCAGATACTCCGCGAGCGGGAAGTCTTTCCATGCCAGATTAGGGGTATCGATGATGACGCCGGTCTTGGGGTTAAGAGGTCCGGGAGAACCGACGCCAATACCTTGTACGGAGGTTACCTTGGCATCTTCGAGGGCTTCCTGGATGGTTCTGGTCAGGCGTTCTTCGGTGGGTTCGCCCTTTTTCGATTTGCTTTTGCGTTTGTTTCGGCCCTTTTCTTTGAAGGTATGGTCGTAAACCACGACCATCAGCTTGGTTCCGCCAATGTCAACGCCGACGACGTGCTCGCCTTTCGATAGGAAATCGGTCATCAGAGGCCCTCCAATGTTACCTGTGGAAGAATAGCATGTTTTTGCCGGCACATGCAGCAGTCTCTCGCTCGGGCTCTCGCTTGGGGAAGCGTCAAAACGATTCGTCTTCTAATAGGCGTATGCCGACGATGCGCGAGAGCTTGAAGCTGCGAGCGCCGCCGTGTTGGTGGCAATAGCCGCTTACGGATGGCGAGGAGCCGGTGAGGTCCAGGGCGACAGGGTTAATCTGGCGTGTGGCAGGCTGTGAGCTCCATGCGGAAACGTAGTTTATAAGCACTGGATGCCTGTCTTCGATAGCTTCCTCCAGAATGCCCCGCATAATACGAGGTGGGTAGGACGGCAACGGAACAAGGGGAAAGGCTTGCCTTTTCTCCTCTTTGGGGAGTGCCTTTTCGTCCTGCCGGGAGGGTGAGGGTTCTTCTATGCTCTGGTTTTCAAGCCATCGCGGTACCCATTCCTCAGGAGGGGAAGGGTCGGCGATATCTGCCGACTTCGCCATCTTGATCCCGTGTTCTTTTAAAACCCGTTTGAACGGTACCATATGGCCTTGACGGATGACGAGGGTGTACAGGCCCAAGCGGCCCTCTACATGGTCTTCCACACTCGGAACCTGCAGAATTGCTTCGCACGTTTCCGGGTCTTCGAAGCGGGCAACCGTGATGTTTTTCGAGTGCGCTTCGCCGACCGCTCCGGCCCATGCATGTAGAGCCAGCCGGTACCGGGCGGTTAAGGGATGCTTACATAGGGCTTCTATCTGCGCCGCCAGCAGGGCAGCGTCTTCTTCCGATTTCACGCAGTCGCGGCTGAGCGACACCGTCATACCATCGTCCGGCCTGTCTGTCTCGACATGGCCAATCTCTTCGAGCCGGTTTTTGAGGAAGAGATTAACGTCTTCCCAGCGGGCATGCAGGCGAAGCCCCTGTTCCTGCTCCAAGGCAGGTGGGAGGGAATGCGTATAATCGATGAGTGCCACATCTTCCGGCAATTCGCCTTGAACGAGGACAAACCGGTCACCAATGCGTTGGCTGTCTTCAATTTCAGAGGCAATTTGCCGGGCTTGCGCGCTACTCGGGCATTCGAGCACTTGACAGAACCGGCGTATTGTTATGGCGCATAGTTTGGTTTTCCAGACCTCGAATTGCGTTAAAACATTGGAGGGCAGGGCCTTAGAAGAAGATTCGCCGAGCAGTTGGACCAGCCGATCAATGTCCAGGCCGGCGCGGATACCATGATAAATGCTTTCTTGGGTAAGTCGATACGTCGTAGCCATTCCACCGCGTACTCGTTCGCAGAACATGTCCAGTTTCCGGCGAAGATCAGGGGGACAGCGGTCGAGGAAAGCGATGATCTCAAAATCCGGTTGAACAACGAGGGCGTCGTGATGTTCGTCTTGGGCTATGGGGGGAGCCTCGCCCTGTCCTAAGATGTACTGGCCCATTTCAGTGATGCGGAACAAGGCGCCGTCATCGCTGAGTTGAACGATGCCGAGTCCAGCAAAGAAGTTTCGTATCATCCAGATGAAGAGCCGTTTCTCGTGGGCTTGCCATGCCTGCCGGCGCCATTCGGGACTCGCCCCCCGCGCATTGGCCTGGATGGCGCGCCACGGCTCCAGCAGGAACAGAATATTGGGGTCTAAGCGGCGGATGGCTTCAACGAAAGTGTTAGCCGAATACCAGACTCCGGCTTTCTGTGCCTTGAGAATCTCGGCTGCCAACACTTTGTGATAGGTTCTGCGTTGGGTGTTGAGCGGCAGATGCTGCTCCATCGTTTCAAATAACATCGGAAAAAAGAGTCTGACATCGGCTAAGGCTTGGGTCGCCAAGTAGGCCTCGAACAGGGCACGCATTCGGACGGAGCGGCTGCCCGACGCCCATTCGTTCGCGGCTGAGGTCGTAATGAGACGCCCTTCTCGGAGCACAACGCACCCCAGTTCCTTCGCCATCGCGAGGGATATTTCCATATTTTCGCGGGAGAGGCCGGCTTCCCGGGCCATCTCGTAGGCTTTTGTGGCGTCGGTTTTGTGCAATGTGCCGCTGCTGGTCACCCGCGGCGTCAATCCTTCAATAATACGCAGTGTTTCGAGGAAATCGGTCGTTGCTTGTGTAATGGTGGCGGATTTTGGCGGAGTAGTGGGCGCGGTTGATACCGGTATTTCGATGTCCAGCAAGGGCGGAGAAGGCAGGCACCGTGCGATATCCTTTGGAACGAAGAGCGTCGGAGAAGCAACCCCGTTTGTGACACTTTGCCGGATGTGGCTGATCGAGAAGGTGCCGCTATGTTGTTCCGGGACAGCAAGTAACAGCCCCATTCGGACCAAGTCCTCGATCTGGTCAACCGGTTCCTTCTCGCCATAAAGCCCCGGCACGCTGGCCAAGTCCACGACTTTCATGCGGTTGCGCGCATCTACTAATTTCAGGGCGCGTAATGCATTTCTTCGTAACGACTTAACGCAACGGTCGGTATGAAGAGGATCGCGCAGGATTTTATCGATTGCCCGGATGCGGCTGTCGCGGCTTTTTACGGCCAATTGACGCGATGTGCAGATATCACCGAGGGCCTCGGTCGTGTAGCCGCGCAGACATTCTTTTATGCTGTATGTTTGGGTCATTCTATGATTTTCGGCATATGCCCTAAGACCTGAAGACGTCCGACGACGTCTTCCACGGCCTGGGGTTGCACTGCGATACACCGGTCTGAAAGACGTTCACCGAGAAACGTCTTGAGGGTGGGGTCCCGCTCGATTTCTTCCAGAATGAGGGGGTCCTGCACCTCGAGTAACGCAATTCCTTTATGGACTTTTCGTGTTCCTGCAGACATAGAGGCAAATACTATAGCAATTTCAGAAATCAAAAGTACAATTTTGCTGAAATCGCCGGATAACTCGACGGAACATCCCCG
Organism: Candidatus Hydrogenedentota bacterium; assembly: GCA_046483455.1. Taxonomy (GTDB): domain Bacteria; phylum Hydrogenedentota; class Hydrogenedentia; order Hydrogenedentales; family SLHB01; genus UBA2224. The sequence continues at coordinate 3,621 of JAWODE010000701.1, forward strand.
ATGCCGGTGCCGTTGGAAACGGTACTGCACGGAGGTCTACGGTTGCACGCATCTCTGGAGCGCCAACGGCGCGAAATATACCAGGCTGGGCCTTCAGCCCAGCCTGGTATATTTCGCGCCGTTGGCGCTCCAGAGATGCGTGCATCCGTAGACCTCCGTGCAGTACCGTTTCCAACGGCACCGGCATTGGGGATGTTCCGTCGAGTTATCCGGCGATTTCAGCAA
>JAWODE010000727.1:0-4156 GCA_046483455.1 Candidatus Hydrogenedentota bacterium
CCGCAAGCCGAGGCAATGGGTGAACCCGATGTCTTTGAGAGTGGGCAGATTGCTCGTAACCCCATCCGGGCTGTAAAGGCCCCACATGACAACGGGCATCCGGACAGGCGGCTTTCGGGGAACGATGTTGACCTCGAAGGTTTCACGATTGGTCCAGGCACCGTCGCCCTCGCCGAGGCGGCAGCCTACCGAGACAGCATAGGTGCCTGGGCGCAGGGCTGTATCGAGGGAATACTCGAGGCGATGGCTCGCGCCCGCGGCGAGTTCGGGAACGGTATACGTCTGTTCCGGCAAGCCGGGCACGCTTACGGTGACGGTGATGCCCGCAAGGCTTTCGCGGCGCATGTTGGTCAATTGAAACTGCAAATCCGGCGCGGGTTCCATGCGCACATAGGCCGTCCGCACGTGTTCCGCGGCTACGGTCAAGGGGCGGAACTCACGCGCGCCCGCGGTTATGCGGACGTCATCGATGCGGCCCGGGAAACCGTGGTAATAGCTGCCGACGCGGTCGCCGAGGGAAAGGAAGTGGTCTCCAGGCGCAATGTTTTCGTATCCCGGTTTGGTTGTCTTGCCCAGCGACCGGCCGTTAAGAAAAAACCGAACGGTCCCGCCGCCATCGTAGGAAAACGCGATATGAGACCACCGGCCGGCTTCGAAAGGCGCTCGTTCCGAGGATCGCCACGTCTCGGAGCCGTTTCCGAACCCAAGCGATACGCGCATGTGGCGCTGCCCGTTTCCATCGGGCCTTTCCAGCACCCACTGGTAGTCCGTATCGGCGACATACTTCTTGTCGACGATGAAGGCTTCATCATAGTCGGCAAGTGTTTGGTCGGGGCAAACCCACATTTCGATGGTGAACGCGCCACGGGGCGAGAGGGCTGGGGCATCCTGGATACGCACGGCATGGCGCACGTCTTCGACCGGCCATCCGCGAAACGATTCGATGCATCCGCCGAAATGCCCGTCGGGACGCCGTACAACCCCGTCCATCGCGCCCGTGTGTTCGTTGCCCGAGGCGTCGGCAACCGTATCGCTCGATCCATCAAAATTCCAGAAGGCGATGACGTGTTCGCCCGTCGCGTCCTCGCCGGTATAGCTCGCCTGCCAAGGTTCCGCGGATTGCGCAAGTGCAACGTTACACAGTGCGAATGAAACAACCGCCATCGAGCCAATCGCGAGTACACGCATGATAGGTTCCCCTCGTGTTGTGCGCGCCGGGACAAGCGGCAACGCCTCCCGGCATTGGAACAAAAGCCCGAGCAGCACGTCAAACGCGCCATTGTAGGACCGCCGCCCTCGGCGGTCAGTCAATAACATCCAATATATGCAGAATCGGATAGAAGATGACCGCCGAGGGCGGCGGTCCTACACTTTGGCGCCGGTCGTACTTGCGGTAGTCTTGCACCGGGCACTGCTGTCAGGAACAAATACGGTGCGCGAACGTACCCGTCCGCAATGATCGTATGGACGGTAAGAAAATCCGTGCTCGGTTTTCACGGAATTGGGTGGGAAACATAACCCATGTCGGAATCGCGGCGGCCCGCCTACGTGTGCAGTTCGACGATGTCGCCGTCGTGGAGGATGTGGTCGCGGGAGACCATCTGGCCGTCGTGAACGCCATGACCCCAGATGCGGGCGGTTTTGAGGTTCTCGGCGAAGTCCCGGTGTACCGCCGCGGCAAATTCTTCCACGGTGCCGCCGGTCTTGAGCACATACGGGGCCGTCAGGTCGGCGTCTTTGGTGGGCTGTTTGGAGTAAATGCGGATGAGTTCGAGGCGGTCGAACACGGTTGTCTTGAGCTGTTCGAGGTTGCGGCCCGTAGTGGCCGAGACCGGCATGAGGTTCCATTGATCGCCGACGAGTTCCGTGAAGACCCCGTAATCCTCGTCCCACGTTTCGTCATCGGTTTTGTTGACGAGGAGCAGGCATGGAACGAAGGTCGCCCGGCTTTTCTCCGCTGATTCGGCGTCGCCGGTCCGCAGGAGGATGCGGTTCTGTTCGAGGAGGCCGACCGAGTCTTCCAGTTGTTGGATCGCGCGCCCCTGAAGGTCGACAAGTAACAGGAGCATATCGGCGGTCCGGATTAAGTTGAACAATTCCGGTTCGATATGTTCCGTGCTCAAGGGAGGCGTGTCGATCAATTGGAGCTGGGTATCGAGCACCGGCATCATGCCCGGCATGGGCGCCCAGGTTGTGAACGGATACTCCGACACCTTGGGCGTGGCATTCGTCACGGCAGAGAGAAGCGCCGACTTGCCGACGTTGGGCGCGCCGACAATCACCACCCGCGCGGGGCCTTCCTTCTCGACGCTGAAGACGGACTCGTGCTTCGCCGTCTTTTTACTGACGGTTTCGGCTTGGGTTTTCAGTTTGGACAGCCGCCGCCGGAGGTCGGCCCGCAGCTTATCGGTCCCCTTGTGTTTGGGGATTGTCGAGATCAGCTCTTCGAGCGTCTCGATCTTGTCCTGGACGGACGTCGCGGCTTTATACCGCTCCTCCGCCTCGAAATACTCTGGTGGCAGGTTCGTCGGCATGGCTGATTGAAAATGTCGTGGCCGGCACCAGGTGAATGGCCTCGCCATCACCAGGATTAGGCCGAGTTTTCCTGTTCGTGTCCGCCGTTACCGTTACGGGTGATGCCTTTATATCATAGAGACTGCCATGGTGATTTCAAAAATCGATTCCGCCAATGGGGATGGAGGGCGTTTTAAGCACGGATTTCGCGGATGACACTGTAATGAAATTGCATTGGCGATTAGGCTACAAGATATGCCACAAGGACGGCGAGCCCATCGACGCATGTTTTTCTGGATTCATTGCTTCCTGTATATGCCGCCGAATGTGCCCTGCAGAGGGTTGGCGGGTACCTGCTCTACGAGTCCGGTGGGTTCTTGACCGGCCTCCCTCTGAAGTCCACCAGGCGACTCCATTTACAGGTGTTCGAGGCGGCAAGACGGTGTGTTCCGCCACCTGGGGCGCAACTTTTGAAAGTGCGATTAGAGCCTCGCCAATTATCTGCAATTCCCGCTCAACTGCAGACCTGAAGGGTCTATCTGTGCGCAAGTCATCGGGGTTTCGCTCAGCAGTGAACTGCAGGAGGAAACGGCAGCAATCCAGCATGTCATAAAGGTATTTTTGTGGATCACGCGGCATAGATGAGGGCTCGGGATTCGTCTACGCGGCGGATAAAGTAGGGGTTTTTCATGGCCTTGGCCTCGACGAGGTCCACCGGCCGCTGGAAGAGCGCCTCGAGGGCTTCAAGGAGTCCGAAGTATCGCTCGTAGTGTTCGCTGGGCGTGCATGGCTTGAAAACAACGAGAAAATCGATATCGCTTTTTTGCGGGTCAAAGGATTCGTCCGTCGCAGAGCCAAAAGCCTCGAGGCGTTGGACGTGGTATTGTCTGCACAGGGCTACAACCGCTTCTTGGCGACTTTCGATGAGTGCGTTCATTGCGCGAACCATCAATTTCTCTCTGCGTTTTTCTATTCTTCTATGTGCAATGCTCCACATGCATTGTACACGGAGTTTGCGGTTTCTGCATCCTGTCTGAGGTAGCGCGGCGGGGTATTGGGCCGTCGCGAGGCGCTGGATGACATGGCACGGGGGCTTGGGCCATAATGCGGGAAGCAGGTGCGATGCCTGGCTTATTAGGTAGTTCAACCGGGGTCACGGGCTGATTGGAAGGCATTTCATTCAAAGGAGGCAGACATGACAGGTTCAGGAACATCGGGCGAGCGCCGGGGTACGACACGGCGTGATTTCTTGAGGAATTCGGCGGTGGCGGCGTCGACAGCCATGTCGGCCCAGACCATTGCTCGGAATGCGTATGCGGCGGGGAGCGATATCATCCGCGTGGGCATGATCGGGTGCGGTGGACGCAACACGGGCGCGGCCGCGCAGGCGTTGACGGCGGACCCGGGCGCGCGACTCGTGGCGATGTGCGATATCTTTATGGACCGCGTCAAGGATAAGCGGCAGCGACTCGCGGACCAGAAAAAGGAGCAGGTCGCGGTCGACGATGACCATTGTTTCGCGGGGTTCGACGGCTACAAACACGTTATCGAAGCGTCGGACGTGGTACTCATCGCCAACGCGGCAAAGTTTCATCCGTTGCATGCGATGACGGCGTTGCGGGCCGGTAAACATGTGTTCGTC
>JAWODE010000263.1:0-4382 GCA_046483455.1 Candidatus Hydrogenedentota bacterium
CTCGAGCAGTAAGGTCGGCCAGTAGCTCAAACCTCGCCCTGAGATTTCCATTTGGCTCCCCCGCATATCCATCATTTCACCGACGCAAACTGTCCGTCCCGGATTTTGAAAAAAGGCTTAATCCGCCTCGTTGGCTCTCTGCAGAAGCGGTTGCTGGTCAACGCCGTGACCTCCCAGCCACGCTGTACCAGTCCCGCCGCCAAATCCGATAGATGCCGAGCGCTGACCACGTCATCGGGATAAAAGAAATGATAGATGACTAAAACACGCTTGCCCACGAATGGCAATTCCTTCAGGCCCTTTGTCGCGTCAGTTCAAAAGACACTATACAGGCTGCTCTCTCTTGGCCACTTCGCCGGCAATCCACTCGTAAGTCTTGCGCATGCCCTCGGCGAGACTTGCGGAAGGCCGCCAGCCCAATTTTTCCTGGATCAAGGTGTTTTCTGAAGACCTTCCCCGAACCCCTGTCGGGCCAGGCACATGCTGGAGGTCAAGCGGCTTGTTCGCGATCTCCATAACCATTCGGGCAAGATTGTTGATCGAGATCAATTCGTCGGAACCAATGTTGACCGGCCCCGGAAAACTGCTATCCATAAGCCGCCGCACGCCTTCAACGCACTCATCGATATACAGGAAGGTGCGGGTCTGCTCGCCATCGCCCCATATCTCGATCTCGCCGCCGTCGGGCGCCTCGGCTACTTTGCGGCACATAGCCGCCGGGGCCTTTTCGCGTCCGCCCTCCCAGGTGCCATAGGGGCCGAAAATGTTGTGGAACCGCGCGATCCGGACTTCCAGACCAAAATTCCGGTGGTAGGACATAAACATGCGCTCGCTGAACAGCTTTTCCCATCCATATTCACTGTCCGGAGCGGCCGGGTAGGCGTCGGATTCTTTCAGCCCATGGTTGTCCGGATCCAATTGAATGGATTCAGGATAGATGCATGCCGACGAGGAATAGAAGACTTTCCCGATGCCGGTCTTTCTAGCTTCCTCGGCCATATTGAGGTTAATGGCGGCGGAGTTATGCATCACCACGGCATCGTGCTCGCCCGTGAAAATATAACCCGCGCCGCCCATATCGGCCGCCAATTGATAGAGTTCGTCAAACTGGACATCTGAAACGATCTGCCGGCACACCTGTTGGTCGCGCAGGTCCCCCAGCACGAAATCATCCGCTGCCAGTTCCCGGTGCTCGTGCTCCTTGATATCGACACCCCGGACCCAATACCCCTCATCCTTGAGGCGCTGGCACAAATGCCCTCCTATAAACCCCCCAGCACCGCATATTAAGGCACGTTTCTTTGTCACTCCCGTCCCCCGTGCTTCAGTTCGGAACTGCAATCCCGAAGTCACCGTGTTAACGGTAACGCATCTTTTCGAATTCTGAAAATCAGATTGTAATTCAACTCTGCAAAAGCATCCAAACTGGACGTTTCCTGTATTGCACGGCAATCACACTAAAAACTATGGCACCAATAAGATCGCCTCCATAAGTTTCTCATCTCATCTGGCTTGGAGCCGTTTGTTCTTCAGGCCTCCCTTTTTTGACGCGCACTACTTTAGGGCATTATTTGCGATCTTGCCCATGGCGGCGATGTTCTCGGCGGCGTAAGCGGAACGTATCCGCGAGCGCCCCGCGAGGGATGCTACGTCGAGGGCCCAGTGGGCGCAGACGGCATAGGCAATCTTGGTCATGCCGTCATGGACGGGGCTGGTAATGGAGTAACCTTTTCCCTCGGTGGTTTTATCCTCTTCGGCTCGCGTGGCCCGGCGCATGACCATGGCGTTGAGCTTGGGCTAGCATTCGAACGTTGCCAGTCCTTGGACGTCACTTCCTAAACTGACAGTCTTAGAAATCAACGAAATTGCCGCCTTGTGACCGGTTACGGCAAGTGAGGCAAAGTGCAAAGATATTGATTCATGATCGCGTTTCCTCCGATGCGGAAGCTAGCCTTACGACTTGGCCTGTTCTCCCGCCCCGAGCACCTTCACCTTGAAGCCTTCCTTACTCCATAGTTGGTGGTCGAGTATATGTCGGGTGTCGTAGACAATGGCGTGCTTCATTAGGGGGCGAATCTGGGCGGGATTGAGGTATTTGTAATCGCTGTGATCCGTCAAAAATACCGCGCAGTCCGAACCCGCAAAACAGTCTTCAATGCCGGTAAGCTCGATGGGGCTTCGTTTCAGGTAGGGATCATGCACGGCCATGTGAAATCCTTTATCGCGAAGGTGCTCGATCACCGCAAGAGCGGGGCTTTCCCGCATGTCATCTACATTGCCCTTGAATGCAAGACCCAGTAAGGCAATCTTGGGGTTCTCGATGCCATCGACAAGTGCCATGATTCCCTTGACAACATATTCGGGCATGCTGTCGTTACGATCGCGGGCATCATGCATCAAACGCGTTTGCTCAGGGAAGCGCTCGATCAAAAACCACGGGTCAACCGAAATGCAGTGTCCTCCGACTCCCGGCCCAGCGAGGTGGAGGTTCACACGCGGATGCCGGTTCGCTAATCTGGCAACTTCATGGAAACTGATTCCCAATTCTTCGCAAAGGATCGCTGTCTCATTTGCCAAAGCAATGTTGACATCGCGGAACGTATTCTCTATCACCTTGACCATCTCCGCGGTGGTAACGTCTGTTCTAAAGACCTCTCCTTCAATGAAGCTCTTGTATATTGCCTTTGCGCGCGAGGCGCAATCGGGACCGTACCCCCCGATAATTCGGTCGTTTTCGATCAGTTCCTTCAGGATTTTCCCTGGAAGGACACGTTCAGGGCAATGCGCCAGATAGATGTCTTTGCCTACAGTCAAACCCGATTGTTCGAGAATGGGCTTGAGCATATCCCGACACGTTCCGGGAGGCGAGGTGGATTCGAGAATAACGAGATTGCCGGATTCCAAAAAGGGCACAATGGCTTTCGCTGCCTGGCGAACATAGTCCATATTGACCGTCTTATCTTCGTGGATAGGCGTGGGCACGGCGATAAAGAACACGTCGGCTCTTTCGGGATTCAGCGATGCGCGGAGGTTCCCTGAGTTTATAGCCGCCTGAACAAGTGTATGGAGACCGGGCTCCTCGATGTGAATATTTCCCGAATTTACGGTATCGACGACATCGTTCCTGACATCAACCCCGACAACGTGGAAGCCGTTGGCGGCCAATACACTCGCCGTCGGTAAACCGATATAGCCCAACCCCACCACACAAATCTTCTGCATTATTGAGATCCCTTCAAAGCGACGCTAAGTGGTCCGCTATTCGTTTGCTGGCGCGGCCATCTCCATACGGGTTGCTCGCGGTCGCCATAGACGCATATGCCTCGCCATCATCCAACAGATGCTGCACGTTCCGCACAATACCCCCGTACGTATTCCCCACTAATCTCGCCGTGCCCGCCTCGACTGCTTCGGGCCGTTCGGTGACTTCGCGCATGACCAGCACGGGTTTGCCGAGAGAAGGTGCTTCTTCCTGGATGCCACCTGAATCCGTCAAAACAATATACGCCTTCTTTAATAAGTGAACAAATGGCACATATTCGAGAGGTTCAATTAGATACACGCGCTCCTGGCCTCGGAGAACCTGCTGGACTACTTTTTGCACATTGGGGTTTGGATGAACGGGATACACAACTTCGATATCGCGGTTCTTCTGGGCTAAATCTCGCATCGCTGTGCACATTTGGACGAAGCGGTTGCCGAAACTCTCGCGCCGGTGGGCTGTGACCAGTATGAGCCGCCGTGAGCTACCAGCAGCACGAAGCACTTCATTATCGAAGGCGTATGGCCAAGCCGCAACTTTCAGAAGCGCGTCAATGACCGTATTACCGGTTACCAGAACCCCGGCTGCATCGATATTCTCTCTGAGCAGATTCTCCCTGGCTCGTTGAGTTGGGGCATAGTGATAATCACACAAGGCGTCACCCAGGCGGCGATTCATCTCTTCTGGAAAGGGGCGGAACTTGTCGTAGGTGCGCAACCCGGCTTCGACATGGCCGACCTTGATGCGTTTGTAATAGCATGCGAGCGAAGCAGCGAGCGTTGTGGTGGTATCGCCATGCACAAGGACTACATCGGGCTTGCACTCATCCAGCACTTCGCCCATTCTCGTCAGGACGGTGCTTGTTACGTCGGAAATTGTCTGGTTATCTTTCATCAAATCAAGATCGCAATGCACCGGTAATTGGAACACGTCAATTACTTGATCCAACAGGGCGCGGTGTTGCGCCGTTAAGCAAACAGACACACGAAAACGATGTTCATGTTCTTTCAGTGCATGAACCACGGGCGCCATTTTGATGGCTTCGGGCCGCGTGCCCATTACTACGAGAATATGCATAGCGTAAACGTTACCTTTTATGGGTTGGCGGTTCTTTCTATAA
>JAWODE010000739.1:0-6681 GCA_046483455.1 Candidatus Hydrogenedentota bacterium
GCCGAGATCATTCTCGTGAACGACGGCAGCACGGATGCTACCGGTGACCTGATGGACGAGCTTGCGGAACAGGATTCCCGGGTCGTGCCGCTCCACTTTCGCAGCAACTTCGGCCAAACGGCTGCCATGCAGGCCGGCATCGAGCATGCCCGGGGGGACGTCATCATTCCACTCGATGGCGACCTGCAAAACGACCCCGCCGACATTCCCCGCCTTCTCGAAAAACTGGACGAAGGCTACGACGTCGTCAGTGGGTGGCGCAAGTCGCGTCAGGACAACTTCTTCACGCGGAAATTGCCGTCGGCGGTCGCCAATTGGCTCATTTCGGTAGTAAGCGGCGTGCATCTGCATGATTACGGATGCACCCTGAAAGCCTACCGGCGTGACGTGCTCGAGGACGTCAAATTGTACGGCGAGATGCACCGCTTTATCCCCATCTACTGCGTGTGGCAGGGCGGCCGCGTGACCGAACTGCCCGTCGCGCATCGTCCCCGCACACGCGGCAAATCCAAATACGGTCTTCGGCGCATCTTTAAGGTTGTCCTCGATCTGTTTCTAATCCGGTTCATGGCCACGTACCGCACCAAACCCCTCCATTTCTTCGGCGGACTCGGCTTGTTGAGCATTTTGCTGGCATTCCCCGTCACGGCCTATGCGCTGTGGCTCAAATTCGTCGAGAAGCTCAGCCTCAACCGAACTCCCCTCCCCCTCTTGGCCGTCCTCTGCGTAATTCTAGGCGTCCAGTTCATCATGATGGGCATCCTCGCCGAGATCATCATCCGCGTCTACTACGAATCCCAGGACAAAAAGCCCTACATCCTGCGGAAACCCAAGAAACCGCCCGAGCAATAACGAAAACCAGAGAAGCATCCCTGCCTTCCCCTCACCCCTGCGAAAGCAGGAGCCCAGTCCGCGTGTGGCTGCGTAGCAACACACGCCGCCAAGGATACGTTCGGCTGGGCCGTTTCGGACCAACGAACGAAGAGCGTTCTTCAACGCACGCTGCAAGCCCTCTGGATTCCTGCTTCCGCAGAAATGACGGAGGAGCGGAAATCCTATTAGACAGTGACAATGACCGGCGAGGGCGCCGGTCCCACACCTCTGAATCGATCCCTGTATGCGCGGGAATGACGATGGGAACCGGGTCTTGTGTTCCCTCCTGAGGCGGGCAAGCCCCCGAGATGCTCATGGCACTTCAAACAAAGACCTTGCTTAGTCTCGATTGAGCCTTGCTTCCTTTCGCATAATCTGCCATCGTTTAGACGGTGTTTCACAACAGAAAATCTCGATATGGGGACATTTTCAATGAAAGAAGTAGTGACTTTCGGTGAAGTGATGATGCGGTTGGCAACGCCCGCACACGAGCGATTCATGCAAACCCGGCAATTCGACGTGACATTCGCAGGCGGAGAAGCCAACGTTGCGGCCTCACTGGCCCAATACGGTATCCCCACCCAATTCGTGACGCGTCTTCCCGACAACGATCTCGGCGACGCCTGCCTTAATTTCCTCCGCCAATACGGCATCGGCGTGGACTCCATTGCCCGGGGCGGCGACCGTCTGGGCGTGTATTTCCTCGAGACGGGGGCCGTACAACGGGCCAGCAAGGTCATCTACGACCGCACCCATTCCGCCATCGCGACCATTCCCGAAGGCGTGATCCCGTGGAATGACGTATTTGCAAACGCCCAATGGTTCCACTGGACCGGCATCACGCCCGCCATTTCCGAAGAGGCCGCGCGCGAATGCCTCACCGCCGCCAAAACCGCCCGCGAGATGGGGCTCACCATCTCCTGCGACCTGAACTACCGCGCCAAACTCTGGAAATGGGGTAAACAGGCCGGCGACGTCATGCCCGAACTCGTCTCGCTCTGCGACCTAGCTGTGGGCAATGAGGAAGATGCCGAAAAGGTTTTCGGAATCAAAGCCGCGAATGCCGATGTGACCGGCGGCAAAGTCGAGGCCGCTTCGTACCGCCACGTATGCGAAGAACTCGTCAAACGGTTCCCCAATCTCAAAACCGTCGGCATTACATTGCGGGGCTCGCTGTCCGCCAGCCACAACACGTGGAGCGGCGTGCTCTACCACGAAGGCGCGTTTTTCGAAGGCCCTAAATTCGACATTATGCCTATCGTCGACCGCGTCGGTGGAGGCGACAGCTTCTGCGGGGGCCTCATTTACGGCCTGCTCACCTATGGGGACCCTCAAAAGGCCATCAATTTCGCCGTGGCAGCGTCGTGCCTGAAACACACGATCCACGGCGATTTCAATCTCGTGCGCGTGCCCGAGGTCGAAAAACTAATGGGAGGCGACGCCTCGGGCCGCGTTTCGCGCTGACTCCTTCCATCAGAATCGAACCATCGAAGCTCATTGCGCCGTGGGATCAATAAGTCTCCCCAAAAACAACACGGCGCCGGTTTGGTTGTCCCGAATCAGGAATAGGAACGGGTGGTCCGCACGAAATGGCGGAGGGGTTATGGCCGCTTTGGTGATCATTTCAACCGCGGTAGCCGCCGCGGCTTCCGTGCCTTCCTCATTTACTTCCACAAAAGCCTTGTGCTTGATTTGGGAAATCCAAAGGTCTCCTTTCGGCCATCCCATGCCTTGGAAATCCGCGTGTTCGGGCTTGAACGCGTTCTGCATACCCAGCGTCTTAAATAAGTCTACGAGATCATAGTCGGTTTCCAGTTTGTACTTCGGAAGATAGACGTCGATCTCGTTAGCCACCGTGTTGTCCAGTTCCGCGAGCCATTGCCGCAGGTTCTGCTCGGTCAATTGCTTCTCAAGCGCGGGAAGCCCCGTCACTTCGTCGGGCAGCAGAATAACCATCGACATCCGCTCGCCTTTATACGGAAGCGACGCAGCTTGAAACCCTTCTTTACGCAGCACCTTCAGCTCGCACTTCTGATGCATCAACGGAACGGTCACTTTCTTGTCCGGCGACATCATAAAAGGGGCATCCCGGGTCTGTTTTTCGTCGAATTGGTTCTCCCATAGCCCCTTGAAATAAATGGCGTTCAGCAAAACGCACACCGAGTTGGCGCTCAGCTGCTCGAGGATTTTCTCGATCTTCCCGTGCGTCTTTTCATCGACCCAGGCGTTGATTACGTCAACATCCCCGCGGAACAATTCCGCATCGTAACGCTCTTGCAGGAGTTTCTTGTACTCAGGACTCACGTCGCCTCCGGTCAAACAAAGGCCATTGGCGATTTCGAGTTTCTGCCCGGTCTCAGTGGCGGTTTCAGCCAGTTTTCGGTTGAGACGTTCAAGAGCGGGGTGCAACTGCTCGTGGTTGGCCGGAAAATGCAGCGCCGCCGCCATTTCTTCGGCGGTATTGCCTCGTGCGCCTCCATAAGTCATCCCCAGCGCCAGCGAGACGCTGTACGGCGAGAAAAAAAGGTTCCCCTCTCCCCCACGAAGCTGTTTGTACAAGTCGACGGCAAAGGCGGTGTTCCCTTCCACAACTTCGTGCATATCTCCTCCCCCTTCCTCAGGCGGTGTTGCCTCCGTCCCCCGGCAACTCGCGGCAAGTAACAAACTGAACAGAACGGTTGATAGGGTAAGCGTTGTCTGTCTCATGGTACCCTCTCCTCTGCTGTTCGCTGGGTGATTGCGCTGTTCCTCATGATGAGCTATTCGAAGAAATCGCGCAAGGACAAATTACACGGACCGACACCGACGAACACAGACAAAGAGACCTCGCTCTTCTCCCCATGCGCTTTGTCGGTGGTAGTCCGTGTTTCTCCATGTCTATGCTTCGGCCGGCACCGCCTTCCGATCACGGCTCCTCGGGGGTCAGCACCAGGATACCCCAAGGCTTAACTGCGGGCAGCGTAAGCGTATTATCTTCTTCGATTCTGACAGATACCGTCCGCACCAATTTGCTAAAATCGCCGCCTTTCTCGGCGTTGGCATGGGCGTCGCGGTCATAGGGCACAGGAGTGCGCAACTCCGCCGCAAATGGCTTATCGCCCCAGAACCGCGCCGGGCTCAACCGGACAAGCAGGGGGCCCGGTGCATCAGACCAATCAATAAGATGAATCGCCACCGGTTTCGATGCATCGCCGGGCACTGCGCGGACCACCGCAAAGCCCATCTCATTGTCGACAATCTTTACCAACGGTTCATCACCGAACCGTTCGTCGCCGATGCCTTTCCCGAACGCCGCCGCTTCTTCGTACCCATCCATGACCGCCGCATTGCCGCGAATAAAGGCAAACATATCGGCGTACTGCTCGGGCGTCCCGAAGTAGCGGGGCGTGTCGCCCGGCATGTAGGTATCCCAGGGAACCATGCAATGCCCGCCGCAGGCGTACGCCATGGCAATGGTGCACCGCGTCCGCTTCACGAGATCGGAAGTGGTCTCCCATTTTGACGATTTGGGCATGGTGACGACCTGCCCCTTTCCGTGGCTTCGCGCCTCTCGCATGGTATTGTAAATCTGCACCGCCGTCGCGTGGCCGTAAGATAATTCCCCAAAAGCCCAGTCAAACATAAGCTCGACGGCACCCCACCGCCGCGCGCCGTTGTTGCACGAAAACGGGACGCGGCGTCCCGCGTAGTCGTCGACACCCGCTCGCATGCGTTCGTGAAACGCCAGAGTCGAGGTCTCTTGAAAGGCGATGAACCACTTCTTGAGCTGGCCGCCGTCCCATTTCCCGAAGGCATCGCCCACCGGGGCGTTTTCCGCGCGCAGGTGTTCGCGGTAATCGAAGGTATCGAGGGCGTCCACACCGGCGGCCTGGCGCTGCTCGCGCGTCGTATTCTCCGCAAGCCAAGTGCGGAATCCGGCCATGCAGTAGTCACAAAAACAGCCGCCCCAATGCACGGCCAGCAGATTCGCGCGAGGTTCATCGCGCTGCATGACTTCCGCGCCGGCATCGAGGTATTGCTTCAAACATTCCAGATACCCGCGCTCGAGTTTAGGCGTGTTCACGCACCCCCAGAGCGTACGGTTCCAATTCCGTTTCCACGGAGCGATAATGGGTTCGCCCTCGAGATTCTTGATCACAACCTTTTCGAACCACTCGGGGTCGTCGCCCTGTCTGTTGTATGACGGAGCCGACGCGGCGCCGCCGAAAAGACACCCCCGCGCCTTGACTTTAGCAATGAACGCGGGGTCATTGATGTACGCCCACTCGAGGCGCGTCACATGAAAATCGTCGAGGGCCTCCAGAGTATTGTGAGAATCTTGTGCGTTCCTGGGACGTACACGCAGGCTCCGCATAATGACGTCGCTTGCTCTCGGGGCTCCCTCGGGAAGCGGCTGGGGCTTTGCCGTGTCGAACACCGTTTGTGCCGACGCCACTTCTATCAGGAATACCGCAATCAGAATCCCCTCGCACAATTTCATGTCAATCCTCCCACCAACGCCGGCACGAGTGGCGAGGGCCTCACCGCTTAACCTGCGTCTTTCTGCAAATAGGGTTTCAGGAACCTCCGTACGATCCGAATGGTCCACTTCCGAGGCAATATGCGCGCCAGAAGAACCGGTCCTACAAACGCCCACGGTCCGACCCGCGGTTTCCGGCCAAGGTACTCGAGCCCTAGCCGGGCAATATCTTCGGGGCGGTCTGCCCCCGCCAGGATCTTATTGGCGCGCGCTTCTGACATTCCGTCCACAACGAAAAACTCCGTCCGCGTGGTAGACGGACACAACGCGATGACATCGATACCTGATTTCTCGTACTCCCCAAACAGCCCCTCCGCCAGCGCGATGTCAAAGGCTTTTGTCGCACCGTAAACCGATTCGTACGGCGAGGGTATGGCGCCCAACACCGACCCGACCATGACAACGGCCCCCCTCCCCCGCTCAAGCATCTTCGGTACGAGAAGGCGAGTCAGCAAGGCGGGCGTAAGACAATTGAGATTGACCATGTCCGCGATCCGCTTGGGATCGCTGGACTCGAAGCGCCAGGCATAGCCGAATCCCGCGTTGTTAACCAGCAAACCGACCTCAAGGTCCGCGACCGCCTCCGCGAGACGGTAGGCCGCCTCCGCATCGGTCAAATCTTCCTTTATACAACGGCAGGTGACACCATGCTTGTCCTCGAGTTCGCCCGCCAGTTCTTCGAGTCGTTCCTGGCGCCGGGCTGTCAGCACACAATTCACGCCATGGCTCGCGATGGCTTCCGCGAACGCCTTCCCGATACCCGCCGATGCCCCTGTAATCAACGCCCATTCACCATACCGTTTCAGATTCTTCATCCGATAAACCTTCCGTGATCGTTCTGACCGTAGGCCCGTCCTACCGACATCACACTCCGTGGTTCACCGCGCGCGCCGCTATGATAACGACCAGAGGCGCTCCTTTCCAAAAAGGGCCATAGATACGGCCCGATCAATACGAGCAAGCAATCACCCTCCGAACAGTGCTCCGGAGTTCCTCAAAAGAACGCCCGTTTGAGGTACAATAACTGAAGTCGATCAGATTGTCTCGATGGGTCGCGTACGATAGTTTCTGTAAATTAGGGGTAGACAAAAGGGGACATCGTTTATTCCCCTCCTGGTGGATTCGAAAAAAGCAACCAGGAAAGGAGCGATGAACGATGACCAAGAAGAAGTGTGACGGGTATCTGGACGAGATTCAAGGGCGGATGGACGGCGACGTGTTCAAGGCGATGCTGGAATGTCGATTTCATCAATCAGTCCGGGGAAACGGTCACCGGAGCGGTCGCGGCG
>JAWODE010000006.1:0-5282 GCA_046483455.1 Candidatus Hydrogenedentota bacterium
GTCGTTACGCTACCTTTGAGATGTTGTTTGCTTTAACGGCAGACAAAACGATATTCGCCGGAACCCACGCTGAAAGCAATCCAATCGCCCTCGGGACGCGCCGACGAGATACCGTCAATGCCGTGGAGGTATTTGCCTTCCTGCCAGATGGGCTCACCGCTCTCAGTAATAACGGGCTGGTTTTTCCCGAAAGTGGGCACAAAGACCATCGTGCGACAGTTCGGAGGAACGGTCACATCGAGAGATAATGTCTCGCCGTTTTTCTCCCAACTCGAAGCGTACCGGCCGTATTGTGTGTCAACAGAAGCCTTAACATGTGTCAGATCCCCGACCACGTAAGGCTTAATTTGAGCGGTCTGGAAGCCCGGGGCCATCGGCGTAGGCCGGATGCCCGCGAGATACCCGTAGAACCAGGTCAACAAATCACCCACCAGCATCACGTGGTTGTGCGAGTTCATCGCCGGGTCCGCTGTGTCCCCGTTCCAAAGTTCCCAGATGGTCGTTGCATCCTGTTCGATCATGTAGCCCCAGCTCGGGTAGGTCGTATTCGTAGCCAGGGTGTAGGCCAAGTCGGGACGTCCGTTGTTGGTCAGAGTACGCATCAACCACTGTCCGCCGATAAGCCCTGTACCGATATGGCTGTTTGTCTTCTCGACGATGTTGGTAACCAGACTGTTGAATACCCCTTCGCGATGGCCATCGGGGACCAGATCGAAGGCAAGAGTCAATACGGACGTCGTCTGCGTACCGTTGTCATAGATGTTCTGCTCTGGTTTGAAGTATTTCTTGGTGAATGCTTCTTCCAGCCGCTTCGCGAGCGCATTGAATTCGGCCACATCATCCTTCTTGCCCAGCATAGCGGCATACTTCGCCATCAGTTTGCAGTCGTAATGGAAATAACTCGTCCCCAGAAACATTCCGCTCGTCTTGCGAGAGGGATCCTTCGAGTGAATGAGTTCCGGGGATTCCGGCGGCACGCACCAGTCGCCGTAATTGTCGCGCGGCATCAGGTCGTTCTCCAAATAGCCGCTCATGTGCGTGATCCAGCGCTTCATCGCGTCGTAGTGCTGCTCGATGGGTCGCGAATCACCATACTGGTCATACAACATGCCCGGCGCGATGATGAACGTGCTCGGCCAGGTGACGTTGTCGTTGTACAACGGCCAGTAGGGGGGCGAAACATCAGATATGCTGCCGGACTCCTTCTGGCTGTCGTCGATATCCTGCATCCACTTTGAATACAGCGGCGCGATGTTGTACACGTAGCTTTCGCCACGGCACTCCTCGGACCGGTCGCCCAGCCACGCCTGCCGCTCATCGCGTTGCGGACAATCCGTTGGGAAGCTGCGGTAATTCCCGCGGATACCCCACACGATGTTCTCGTGCAGTTGGTTCAGCAGCGGGTTTGATGTCTCAAACCGGCCCACGCGCTCGACGTCGTCGTGTACGACGCACCCTTCGATGGCATCGAGACCAGGGGTGCCGGGATAGCCGGTGATTTCTACATAACGGAAGCCGTGGTATGTGAAGCGCGGTTCATAGACTTCCTCACCTCCGCCTTTGAGGATGTAGGTGTCCTCGCACTTGGCCCCGCGAAGATTGGCCATGTACAGCGTGCCGTCGTCTTTCACCGTTTCCGCATGGCGCAGGCGCACCTCGGTCCCTTTTGGCCCTTGCACCTTCAAACGGCACCAGCCCACCATATTCTGACCCATGTCGTAGATGAACACCCCGGGCTCAACCTCGTTTATCGATTGAGGCTTTCGCGTCTCGATTACCCGAATCGGCGGGGTCATTTGGGCCGAGAGCACCCCTTCGGGACCGGATACCTGTTCCGGCGACCTCCAGGCGCTGTCATCGTAATCCGGGGTCGACCATCCCGTGAGTTCCATCCGCGCGTCGTATATCTCGCCGTCATATTCGTTATTCGCCCGAATCGGCCCGTCCGTCGTAAGTTTCCAGGCTTCGCCGGAATCGATGTCAACAAAAGTTCCGTCCGAATACTCGACGCGCAGGTTCAACATCAACTTCGGGTACCCGTACGTGAGGGTATTCGTGGGCGATTTGGTGCGAGGCGCGTAATACCGCCCATTTCCAAGAATCACGCCTATCGCGTTTTCGCCTTGTTTGAGCGCCTCCGTCACATCGTAGGTCAAATAAAAAGCCCGCGTCGGATAGTCGGTCAACGCCGGCACCAGCACATCGTTGCCGACCTTTTCACCGTTTAACTCCAGTTCGAAGAGCCCCAGGCCACACAGGTGAACCATGGCCCGCTCGATGGGTTTATCGAGAGTGAATTCGCGGCGCAAGTACCGCGCGCTCAGACGCCGCGACTCGTCGGTAACCACCTCTCCCCAAGGCTCCATCCCGAATGCGCCAAGGTCCTGCGCGCGCTCCCACGCGGAAACATCGAGTTCGGGGTTATACCAATCCGCACCCGAGTCCGCGGTAACCCGCCACGTGCCGTCCGTAACTACAGCGAGTTTTTCACCATCCTTAAACTCGATAATCAGGGCCCCGATCAGTCCGGCGGGATTGGCCGCCTCGCCGTCGTTCACGGCCTCGACGGCAAGCACGTTCCGCCCCGGCTTGAGCGATTTCCTCACATCCACCGGCGGCGCCGCATTAAAACTGTTTCCGGACGCCACCCTTTTCTCGTTAAGCATCAACACAAAGCGGTTATCCGCCGCAAAATACGCGGTTGCTTTGGAAACGGCTTTGTTTTCGGGCACCGCAACAACCTTGCGGAAATACCGGGCCTCGGCAGGCGCGTTTTGTGCGGGAGCGCCTTCCGGAAACCAGATCCACCGTGCCGCCGCCAAAGGCGTATCGCCGGGGCTGTCTTCCTCATCAAGGCCGATCCATTGTCCGGTCCAATCCTCTGCCTTCAACAACCCCATCGTCCACATCGCGATGGGGCTCCAATCCGAAGCCTTGCCTTCGTTATCCCAAACGCGCACTTTCCAGTAGCATCGCTGCCGGGACTCGAGCCCGTTGCCTTCATAGGGCACAAGAGCCGACTGCTCGGCTTCTACTTTCCCGGAATCCCAAAGGTTGCCTTCATCAGCCGCCAGGGCCGCTTCCGAATCCGCCACCAAGATCCGATACCCGGTTTGGACTACGCCTCGCTTCGAAGACTCGAGACGCCAGCTCAGGCGCGGATTCACGCGATCAATGCCCAGCGGGTCAACGCGATAGGCGCACCGCAGGTCCGTGACCGTAACAGGGGCATCCGTCGCGCCCATTGTCAGTGCAGCAACCGTAATCGCGAACATTGAACTTACATACCCCATTGCATGACTCCTTCCTTGCGGTCCGGCGGCTATTTCAGCCCGTCCAAAACCTTTTGCGCATTCTCACGGATGCTTGCATCGTCACACTTCGCACGCACGGCGTTCAATGCTTCGACAGCCGCGGACCTCTGATTCTCGTTCTTTTTATCTATCCGGCCCGCAACGCCAATGATAGCGAGAGCGGCCTCGTTACGCACCTCGGGCTCCTCGAGGTAAGGCAGCAGAACCTCGAAGGCCGCGGCATTTTTCAACGCGCCCCATGCCCCGAGAACAAGCTTCACCTCGTCGGGACGGCGGGCAAAGTCGAGCGCCTTCGACAGCATCTCTAGCTTCTGCTTTCCCTGCGCCCGCTCACGCGCCAGCCGCACGTAGCCGCGCAATCCAAGGACATAGCGGGTGAGGTCTTCGCTCTGCGCCAGTGTCTCCAAGTGTGGGACCGCGTCGAGTGAATCCCAACTCGACAGCATCCGCACGGCCTCTCCGGCGATTTCCGCATTGGGATCCTTCATCGTCGTGAGAACAACTTCGAGGGCCTGCGCGGTGCCGATTCCCGCCGCGGTCTGAAGCAGCACGAGACGAACCTCGTCATCGGCGCCCTTCATTGCATCAAGCACAATCGGCAAAACCTCATCCCCCTTGCGTGCGGCAATGGCATTCAGGGTGCTCTCCGCCGTCGCACGAACGGAATCGTCGGACGTCTTTTCGATGACATCGATAACGGCCGGCGCTTCCTCGGGGCCGCCCAACAACGCGAGGGCATCCAGCCCCGCCGCGCGCACTATCGCGTCATTGCTCTCGAGGGCCTTTAATGCTTCGGGGATCGCCTGTTCCGCCCGTCTATTCGCAAGTAACCGAACCAAGATGGCCCGCACACCAGGAGCCGCCCCGGCAATGCTCGCCGCGAGAGTCGCATCTACCGGCTCACCTTCCATGGACACCAGCGCTCCCCTGACCGCGCCTACCACGGACTCATTTTCCGAAGACAGCAGCGGGACCAGGGACGTAACGTCTTCTTTCTCGCTCCCCAGAACACCAAGCGCCTTAATGGCCGCCAACCTGACCCCGGCGTTTTCGCTCTTCACGGCGTCCATCACAGCTGGGCGTGCCGCGGCGTCTCCCCGGTCGGCAAGTCCACGCAACAACGCCACCTGCCCGCCGGGCGGCAACGAAGGCAAGACCCTTGCATACACTTTCGTGGCTCCGATCCGGTCCGCTTCGGCGATGATTTGCGCGGCCAAATCGCGAAACATGGGGTCGTCGCCTTTAAGCGCCCCGATAAGAAGTTCGGGCGCCTTGTTCGGCCGGGCATAGGCGAGCCCGCGAAAGGCCCCCATCATTCCCGAGGTCACGGACACCGTCCTGACTAAATACGCCATTATCGGTAATAAAAGCAAATGACCCTTCCACAGAACCTTCTATCATGGATTGAGTTATCAGCAGATTGCCTTTAATAATCTCCTCATAATCATCCGGCCGTGCTTTCTTTAATTCCTGTATCTCTTTTTCGGAAAATTTATACCTGCCAGCGAGATTAACCGCTTCACCTTCACCCCTGTCACTGTTATTAACATTCTTTGAATATATACGGATACCTCCCACAGCGCCTTTGTGTTTTAATGCACCGGCTATACCCATATTCATAAATGCTTCGGGACAGCCTCCCACTGTCCACAGGACTTTATGTTTCCCTTCAGTATTTTCAAATGTCGCAGCCAGACCGTGTATAAGAGTGCCGTCTTTGATCTGAGTTACAACAAGTCCCGGATATTCTTTCTGGAGTTTCCTTAATGCCTCTAACCGGGCAGTTTCTCTATTTCTCTGCATTATTACAAATTCCATATCAGAAATACTTATATTATTCGCGCGGGCTATCCTTTGCAATTTAGATTTAATATCCTGATACGGGGTCTGAATGTCAGTGTCTGCCGGATCCAGAGGATTTCTTTCAAACTCCTCAATTTTATCTTCAGGTACAGTAGTAAATATCTG
>JAWODE010000016.1:0-5517 GCA_046483455.1 Candidatus Hydrogenedentota bacterium
CATCCACCGACGGAGGGGTCTCCGCGTTCACCTCGATGCTGTGTTCGTCCTGTTCATCCACTAGCGAAGAGATAAGCTCCTCGATGCTGGGCTCATCGTCCGACTCGGCAGAGTCCTGTTCGGAACCGGATGCTTCCGGCACCTCAATCGTCTCTGCATCATCCGGCTCGAGGTCTTTTTGAGAAGAGTCCCAGCTCGGATCATCGGGTTTTTCTGGAGGTTCGCCTGCCACTAAATCCCCCTTAAGTGCTATTATTCTCCCGCTTAAGGTCCCCCGTATGTACAGGGCACATATCTATAAATTCCAAGATAGCTACGTTTCTTGGACAAAATGTCAATAGACTAATTGCTAGTCTATCACGAATTTCCATGCTCCGCAATCAAAATCGGGAAAATTTTGCCGCCCGAGAAGATACCTCGCAGCTGCGCCAGCTCTTTTTACGATTTCGGATACCTCCGTCGCTTCCGCCGCAGGAACCACGCGGCAGCCACCATGCCGCAAATAAGTGCAACCGTCGAAAACGCCAAACCCGTGCGAAACGTCAGCGGCTCATACACAAATTCCACACGATGGCCGCCGGATGGCACGATGACCCCCCGAAACGCAAAATAAGCGGGGAAAATCGGGGCAATTGCACCGTCGACGCGCGCCGTCCAGCCGGGGAAATAGGTATCCGACAGCACCAGCACACATGATTCTACAGCTTCCACATCCACGACAACCCGGTTCGGTTCGTGGATTCGCACCGTTGCCGTTCCCGGCTCCCGAACCCCATTCTCCGGCCAAGGTAACGGCGGCGGCTCCTCCGTGACGACCTCGCGCAACGGGTCGAATTCCGGTTCAGCCATTGCCTTAAACAATGCCTCCTGATTGTCCACCGTGCGCAATGCACCCACCAGAAAAGCTCGCGGCAAGGCTTCGGGATCGCGCATCACGAGGATACCGTCGATAATTCCGACGCGGTCGAGGCGGTCGTAAAGCTCGGGGTGGTCCTTTACATTATCTGGAAACAGATAATGATCAATACCCACGATCCCATAAATCTTCCGCCACGTTCCTCTCGAGTATGTTCTCTTGAAGAACCTCCGTGAGCGATAGGGCATGATCCCGTCGTACCCGTTCCACTGCTCGATGCCGTAATGTTGAAGCAAACCGGGCATGATCCTGGAGGGACCAACGCGAACACGCGCGGGTTGCGGCAATTCGCGCAGATAGTCCGTCAAAGCCGTGTCGAAAAATAGCTGCTCGCGTGAGCACGTTGGCCGCAGGTCGCGCGCCGCGTACAGTAAGTCTAGCGCCAAAATCAACGCCAGCGCGTAAGGCGCCGCTCGCCGAACACGGTCGTTTTGGGTTGCCAGCGCCAGCAGAAGGAAACAGAGCAGAACGATTCCCAACGCTATGCCAATCTGAACCATGACATAGGAAAATACTCGGTTGGTGAGCAGCTCCGCCAATTGAAAATAGGCAGTCGCCACTATCACAAGGAACACAAACGTGATACACACCACAGGCCATCGGAGTTCCTTCAACATTCTAGGACGGGCAAACCACGCTTGAATGCCCAGAGCCCCCAGCACCAAAACGCCCAGCAACGCAAAGGGCAGATAGTAAAAGCGCCACATACTGTCTAAAACGGGCAACTCCTGGAGCCATTGCATAAACGGCAGAGGGAAGGCCATCGCCGCACAAAGCAATGCGGCGCTGGCCAGACAAATGGCTCGGGCACGTTCCTGCTGCAAAGACCTGCGCGTCGACAGCAGCCCCACCCCTACCCACACCGCCATTCCAACGTAAAGCGTGTTAACGAAATTCGCGGAGCTCTCTCCCCAACTGTTATCATCAGGGATCGCCCCAAAGAACCGGGGAATCCACAGCGAAATGTAGGACAAGGGGGGCGCAAACTCGATCGCCATAGCTCCGTCCGGACGGCTCACGAACTGTTCGCTCAGCGGAAGATACTCGAGTAACGGAAGTAGGGCGGCGGCGCACACCAAAAGGGCTCCCACCCATGCAGCCCCGGCAACAGCAACCGGCTTCCACAAGCAAACGCCTTTCCGCCACAACACCGAGAGCCGCAAGAAAAAATAGACGCCCACTCCGAAACCCTGTCCAAACGCCGTCTCGGGATGTCCGGCAAGCAGCAACAACACTGCGCCCAACGCCAAGGTGAAAAAACCTTTCCGGTAGCGCTCCGCCAGAATCCACTCGACACCCAACAAAACAAGCGGAGCCCACGGACTCACGTCCGGCGGCGGCCAGTAGGCCCAGTGCTGATTGTACGCACACAGCATCCACCCCACGGAGAGAAACTGCGACGGAGCGACGGACATACCCATGCCCCTGCCAAGCAGATACGCCGTGAATCCGCACAGCCAGAGTTTCAACAAGATGTAAATGGTGGTTCCGACATAAGGATCGGTTATAAGGTGAATCAAACGCGGCGGGTACAGCACGGCGTTCTGAGCATTGGCCAACAGCGGCATTCCCCCGAGCTGCCGCGGATTCCACAACGGCCACTCGCCATCCTCGAGCATCTCCGTTGTCATGCGGTACCACAGCGCCCCTTGGAGCAGGGTTTCCTGGGTAAGCCAATTCTCCGGAGGAGGTGCCTGCTGATATTGGTTCCAGGGGGGGCTTTGCAGAAGGATACCCCCGGGTAGACTCATTTCGCCATGCAGAAAGACCGCCGGGAACAGAAACGCCACCAAAATCAGAAGCAGCAGTCCGTGCAAAAAGATTTCAGCAACGGTCACCCTATGCCCGGCCATCGCGGTGCTCCAGCACGGCTAACTCCTTACATCCCCGATGGAAAGAAATGCATCATTAATACCCGAGGTTCTTCAGCGCTTCTTGCAATTCTGAAGACAATTCATGGTCTTCGACGGTTGTTATCGGCGGCACATACCATACATACACGCCAAATTCGGATGGTAGAAGCGACGGGACAAAGGCATGGGGTCCCGCGGCCAATTCTTCCACGCGCTGCTCGAGGCCCTCGAGGGAAACGTGCCGGCCCTCCGCGCCAAGATACACCGCTTCCGAAGGGATCGGTTCTCCATCTACCTCGACCGTAACCGTGACTGTATCTCCCGGCTCTATTCTGAGCACCAGATGGGCAAAATCAGGCGGAGGCTCATTTTCGAGGGCCCAGAGATTATGCAAGGGGTCGACTTTCCCGATCTTTTCCCAAGCCGGCGGCATTAGCGCGTTCGGATTCTGCGCGGCCATGTTCAATGAAAACTCGAGGGTTCCTTGCGCCAATTCCGCCTCTTGCAGCGACTCAGGATAACGGAGCTCGAACGACTCCGCTGTGGGGGCGTGAATGGTACCGGTCACACGCCGCGCCGCGCTGGCCTCATGTAGTACCACTAGATGCAAACCCGAAGCCCCCTGCATAGCCGTGTTCAACGCGTATTGCGCCAGCGGCGGGGCTTCCTCCGGCGGTGCTTCCAGCGGTGCAGTCTCTCCCGGGTCTTCCACCAAATCAAACCAGAGCCGTTCTTTTTGGGCAATATCGTGAATGTACTTGTGCTCTTTCGTCTTCGCAGCACGCTGCACCTTATCCATGAGCGACAAAGAGGCATAGGCCATCGGTTTAGCCGAATCCTCGCCCTGGATCATCCCGAGCATGGACACGCCCTGAAATCGAGGGTCTGGCTCGATCGCAACTACATCGAGTATCGTCGGGGCAACATCAACAAACTCGGCCAGCCCGTTGCACACCTCTCCCGCGTGCGCATTTCCAGGAAGTTTGACGAGAAACGGCACCCGGAGCTGCTCCTCGTAAAGCGTTTTTCCGTGCCCGATACCGCCGTGGTCCCAGAATTCTTCCCCATGGTCGGCCAATACGATAATCAGGGCATCCTCGTAGACCTTGCGCTCTTTCATCACGGCTATCAAGCGCCCGAACTGCTCGTCCGTATAAGCGATCTCTCCGTCGTACAACGCCAGAATCTCTCGATGTTCCGGCTCGTCGTCCCAGTCCGCATAAAGGGAGCGTTCGAACCGCCCTGCGAACGCCTCCGGCGGGCTGTACGGTTCATGAGGCCCCATCGTATGCACATAGATGTACCATGGGCGCCCCGCGGCGTCTTCGATGGTTTCAATTGCCAGGTTCACCACATCCGCGTCGTCTGAATCGACCCAATTGGCGGTATCGGCGTCGCGAAACCGATGAAAATCATGCCCAAAACCCCAGACGGGAATGCAGTTTCGGTTGGTCATAAAGCAATGGGTCTCGAGACCGCCTGCCCCAAGTTGCGCCGACAGCGAGGGCAGGTTCTCACGCAGCATATCCGGACGGTCCTCCGCCCCATGCACGCTTGGATGCGTCGACGTCCACAAGGTTGCCACACTGGGCCGGGTCCATGACGTCGACGGCGTAACGTGAGTCAACCGCACCGCATCCTGCGCAAAGGCATCAATATTTGGCGATGTATCCAGCGGATAGCCGTAGCAACCCAAATGGTCCTGCCGCAACGCATCGATCAAGAAAATCAGCACCGCCCGCGATGCTGGTTCCGGCACAAACACCTCGGCATGAGAAATCCAGAAGTCCGCCCCGGCGCTTAATTCCAGCCGGCATGAGGCTCCCGCACGCGGCAAGGCAATGCGCTCGTCGTGCCAAGCATGCTTACCCGAGCTGGAAAATGCCGCGACTTCGTACTCGTCCACGTACACTCTGGCATCGACAGGGTTCCCCTCGCCGCCATCCAGTAGGCCAACGCGGCACACCGCTCCCTCCGGCGCTTCACCAAGCGGCAGTGTCATGGCCGACCCTGCCGGCACGCGCCACGCATCGCGCCATTCAAGCTCCAACTCAGGACGTTCGAGGGGCAGCTCCTCGAGCGTGAATACCTGCTCTTCAGAAGGAGAACACGCCCCCAGCAACACCGCAACGGCGGCAGCAAAAAGCGCGGAATAAAACCATGTTTTCAGCGCGAACATCTTCGGACATGCTCCTCTTAGCGAGAGTGTAAACCTTCTCTCATCCTTATAGCAGGCTTTTGCGAAAACAATCAAAAGGATGTGGCCCGAATCGCCGGCTAATTGGACCAAACCTGTTCTATGCCCCCTACATTATCGAGGCATTTAACACGGGATGGAGAACGTGTTGCGCAGGAATAACCCCTGGGTTATATTTGATGTGTGGCTGGTTTTGCAGTTGGGCAGAACGAATAAACTCGGAAAAGGGAGAATCGTCGTGCCCGAGAGAATGCCTATCCAAGGGGCCATTAGCCGACGGCTTTTTGTTCGGGCAAGCGCGCTTGCGTCTCTCGCTTTGACTGCCCGTGCACAGCCCAAGAATGTGGCGCAAAAGAATCTGAAATCGGCGTCATCACAGGCAACCGGTTATAATCACCGCCGGCCCTCGGTAATCATGATTGTCCTTGATACGGTACGGGCCGATCATACAAGTGCTTGGGGATATAAACGACACACGACGCCGCAACTCGAGAAATTCGCTGAACATGCAACGCGGTATACGCAGGCCGTTGCTCCTGCTCCATGGACGC